>DATMZQ010000045.1:0-4858 GCA_035573615.1 Burkholderiales bacterium
GAATAAGCGTGATCGTCGAGATTGCATTTTGCGGTATCAAGTCCCAGTTCACCACATCGCCGAACGGTTCGTTGACCCGCACACCATCGACAAACACCGACAGGCCCTGCGGCGTGCCGAGCAAGGGGGAAGCGGTAAGGCCGCGGAATTGGACATCCGGCTGGAATGGGTTGTTTTGCCCCTGATTGAGCGTAACGCTGCCCAGATTGTTTTCCATATACTCGGTCAGGTCGAGCGTCCTCTGCCTTTGAATATCGGCTCCGGTTGCAGTTTGCACGTTGGACGGCACCTGGTTCACGGGAACGCCGATGCCCTGGAGTGGCGTGGTGCCGACGACTTCGACCGTGGGCGCTTCCAGCTCGGCCGCCGGATTGTCGGCGGCGCACGCGACTCTGACCGTGACGCCGAGCATCGCAAAAAATGCACAGAACAGCCGTATTCGAGGGCAAACAGCCAAAAGCATTTTTTTCTCCGTTTTTATTTTTGTGCCGGGGCGCAGCTTCTTTCCGGCGTAAAACGTTCTGACGCGCTGGCGCAAGCACGTCAGCAATCTAAGTGCCATGCCATAGGTTTGGTCAGGGAGCGGCTCACATGCACATCGGGAAATATTCCTGACTCAACAAATCGGCCAGTCCGATGCTAGACAGATGCTAGGACTTGCGACGGAATATTTCGCTTGTTGGCCCGGAGTGCTTCCGCTATATAGCGGGTATGTCCGCATGGTATTTTCCTTCATGAATTTGTTTCGTAACGACCGGCCAACGTCTGCGGCCATTGCAGACCGGCCTTCACTGCGTCGAGATCTGCTCGTGCTCGCCGCCGTTCCGCTGCTAACCTTCGCGTTGTCGAGCGCGTTTCAGCTTAATGAATGGATTGGGTCGTTGACCGGGCCGCGCGAGGCTTACCAGGCCGATGAGCTTCCGCTGACGCTGCTGGCCCTGGCCGTGGGCCTCGCATGGTTCTCGTGGCGTCGCTCGCGGCAGATGATGGAACAGGTGGCGTTGCGCCTGGACAGCGAAGAGCAATATCGGATGCTTTTCACGGAAAACCTTGCAGCCAACCTGCTGGCATCCCTTGACGGCCGCATAAAACTGGCCAACCCCGCGGCCGTGCGCCTGCTGGATTTCGCCAGTCCAGACGAACTGAACGGACGGCTGCTGCAGGAATTTTATGTGGACCGCGCACTCTGGGTGACGCATCGCGATGCGTTGCGGGCAGGCCGCCAAATCGAATTGCCAGCGTTGCAGCTTACGCGGCGTGATGGGGCGGTGGTGCACGCGGCTGCCAAATTATCGGCAAGGCTATCGCCGGCGCGCGAGCCCGAGTTGCACATTTACCTGGCCGATATGACCGATGTCACCGCCATGCAGGGCCAGCTCGCAAACGCGCTACAAGAAAACCGGCGCTTGTCGCAACGTTCGATGCAGGTGCAGGAGGAAGAACGGCGAAATCTCGCGCGCGAACTGCACGATGAACTGGGCCAGAGCCTGAATGCCATCAAGGTTGATGCCGTAACGATACGCGACGGCGCCACGAACGTGGCAGAGGTGCAGCGTAGTGCCAAGGGCATCATTGAAGTATCTGGCCAGGTATACGATGTGGTGCGCAGTCTGATGCGACGCCTGCGACCGGTGGCCCTGGACGAACTCGGCCTGCGATCGGCCGTTGAATACGGCATCGAACAGTGGCGGCGCAGGCACCCCGCGGTACGCTGCACCTTTGTTACCGAAGGGGAATTGGACGACCTTGGCGAGCAGATGAACATCACGTTGTACAGGCTCGCGCAGGAATGCCTGACCAACGTGGCCAAGCATGCGCAAGCGACCGAGGTGGCCATTTCGCTGGTGCGTGCCGATGGTGATGACCCTGGCTGCGAGGTAGTTCGCTTCAGCTTCGAAGATAACGGCCATGGCTTCAATCCGGGACTGCGCTCAGACGGACTGGGGCTGATCGGCTTGCGTGAGCGGGTGGAAGCGCTGGGTGGCCGGCTTGATTTGCGCAGTGCGCCGGAACAAGGGGCCCGCGTTTGCGCCTCGATCCCCTTGAAAGGGAATTCATGAATGAATCACGGTTTACGCCGGTGCGCGTCGTGCTGGTCGACGATCACGCCGTGGTGCGCGAGGGCTACAAGCGGCTGCTGGAGCGTACGCAGGATATTACGGTAATCGCTGAAGTCTCCGGCGGCGAGGAAGCCTACCGCGTGGTCTGCGAGATGCAGCCTGAGGTCACAGTCATGGACATCAACCTCGGCGGCATGGGCGGCATCGAAGCGGTCCGGCGGATCATTGCACGCCTGCCGGACGCAAAAATCCTGATGTTCAGCATGCACGAGGATACCGTTTTCTCTTCGCGCGCACTGCAGGCTGGCGCGCGCGGTTATGTGACCAAATCCGCTGCTCCAGAGGTACTGGTGGAAGCGGTGCGCCTGGTCGCACAAGGCAAGCTCTACATCAGTCATGAGATGGCGCAGGAACTGGCGTTGCAGATGCTGCCTGGCCGTGACAACCCAATCGATGCGTTGTCGGCGCGCGAATTCGAAGTGTTTCGCCTACTGGTGGCGGGCCACGCCTTGCAGGAAATCTCGAAGATCCTGTGCCTTTCTTATAAGACGGTCGCAAACTATCAGTCCAACATCAAGCACAAGCTCGATGTCAGCAATACCGCGCAAGTGGTGCGAATTGCCATCGCCCACGGCTTGATCGGCAGCGGCGTAGAGCCAGAGGAACCTGGTTGACGGGGCGGTATCCTCGCCGCGCGAAGGATCCCATTGGTGCGCCGCAATGCCGGGCCGGATTCCCGAAATTCAGGCCTCGCGTTAAAATTGCCATCGTAGCTGCACACTCAATGTTGCCTCTGCAGCGTAAGCAAGGGACGTAAACAGGCGGCCGGGCCGCCACAAGGTCCGCATGCGACGGATCGGCGCCATACGGAGGGACGTTGTGAATACAGCAAGTCAGCTGGCGGGGCGAACATGAATCGCACGCTGGTGCTGAACGTCGTTGGCATGACGCCTGCGCTGCTGGTCCATGCACCGCATCTCAACGCCCTGGCAAAGCAGGGAACCGTACGCAGCTTGAGCACGGTCACCCCCGCCGTTACCACGACGGTGCAATCGACCTTTGTTACCGGAACGCTGCCGCGTGAGCATGGCATCGTTGGCAACGGTTGGTATTTTCGGGATTTGGCTGAGATTTGGCTGTGGCGCCAATCGAATCATCTGGTGGGCGGCGAAAAGCTGTGGGATGCTGCGCGCAAGCGCGATCCGTCGTTCACCTGCGCCAAGCTGTTCTGGTGGTACAACATGTATTCGTCGGCGGACATCGCCGTCACGCCTCGCCCGATGTATCCGGCGGATGGACGCAAGCTGCCCGATATCTATACCCAGCCGCCGGAATTGCGCGACGAATTGCAGCACGCGCTCGGCCAGTTTCCCCTCTTTCGGTTCTGGGGCCCGGCAGCTGATATCGTTTCGACGCGCTGGATAGCGCAGTCGGCCCTGCACGTGCTGCAGAAAAACGGGCCGACCCTGACGCTGGTCTATCTGCCCCATCTTGACTACAACCTGCAGCGTCTGGGACCCAACCATCCTGACATTGCGCGTGACGTGGCGCAGGTGGATGCAATCTGCGGTGAACTGATCGACGTGGCGCAACGAGCCGGCATGCACGTCGTCGCGTTATCCGAATACGGCATCACCGATGTGTCGCAGCCGGTGCATATCAACCGGGCGCTGCGCAGTGCCGGCTGGTTGCGCGTGCGCGACGAGCTTGGCCGAGACCAATTGGATGCGGGCGCTTCGGATGCCTTCGCGGTGGCAGATCACCAGATCGCCCACGTTTATGTGGCACGCCGTGAACTGCTCGGCGAAGTCGCCAGCCTGCTGCGCTCGCTGCCTGGCGTCGAGCGTGTTCTCGACGAGCAGGGCAAGCGCGAAATTGGGCTGGATCATCCGCGTTCCGGCGAATTAGTAGCCATTGCGAGGCCGGACAGCTGGTTCACCTACTATCATTTTCTGGACGACGAGCGCGCCCCGGACTATGCGCGCACCGTGGACATTCATCGCAAACCGGGTTATGACCCCGTCGAATTGTTACTCGATCCCGCGCAGCGCCTTGTGAAGGCGCGCATCGGCTGGAAACTGGTGCAGAAAAAACTCGGCATGCGCTATCTAATGGATGTGATTGCTCTCGATGCCGGCCTGGTGAAGGGTTCGCATGGCCGGCCCACCGACGATCCCGCGGAAGGGCCGTTATTCATCACGTCAGCGGCGCACTTGGTCGGGGACGGTCCGGTAGCGGCCACCGACGTCAAGCGCCTGCTGCTTGATCATGTTTTCAACGCGCGCGCCACGAACAAAGAGCGTATGCATGCTGAACAGGTGAAGGAGCAGGTATGAATCCGGCCTCGTTGCTGAAGCGCTGGCTGGAGTCGAGGCTCCCCGCGGAAGGCCGCGCGTGGTTGTTCGGCGTAGCCGAAAAACTGCAGGGCAGCAGCGATGCGGATCTGTACCGATCCATCAGCCTGGTGACTCGCAAGATCGGCAAGGCGGATCTCCTGCTCAACGCCGAGGAGTTGCAGCAGGCGTCAGCCGCACGTGCGGGCTGGGATCCCTCAGACTGGAGCCTGGACCAGGCCGCGCGTATTTATCTTCTGCTCGTCTCAGCATCGAACGGTGCGACGTTTCTGCGTCGCCTCGATCAACTCTGCAATACCGCAGACGTCGGTGAACTGGTCGCGTTCTATCGCGGATTACCGTTGTATCCGGATCAGCCGCGCTATGTGCTGCGTGCGGCCGAAGGCATACGCACCAACATGAAAGCGGTGTTCGAAGCGGTTGCACATCGAAATCCGTATCCGT
>DATMZQ010000046.1:0-2195 GCA_035573615.1 Burkholderiales bacterium
TGTCGGCTTCCCGCAATGGGCGGACCGATTTCCGTTCATCGGGGCCGCGATCTGGCTCGCATTGCTGGTGACGGTGCCTCTCCGGCAACCGGCGTGGAATAAGCTGCCGGATGCGGTCCGCGGAAGCATATTTCTGCTTTCGCTGGTGCTCAGCGCTTCGCTTATGCCAGTGGAAGCGTTGCCCCCGGCATCTTGGCAGACGGCGCTGGGCCTGGGCTATATTTCGGCGGTATTCGATAATATTCCGCTGACCGCGCTTGCATTGCATCAGGGTGGACATGATTGGGGCGTGCTGGCTTATGCGGTTGGCTTTGGAGGATCGATGATATGGTTCGGCTCTTCGGCCGGAGTGGCCCTGTCGAACCTGTTCATGGAATCCAAATCAGTCGTCGCGTGGCTGAGGTACGGCTGGCACGTGGTCGTGGCCTACCCCTTGGGTTTCTTTGTTTTATTGTGGCTGATGGGATGGCAACCCTGAATTTCCCCGGTGTTGGAATTTTGTCCGGACGTAGAAACCCCGAAACGGCCCGCCGATCCACCCGAATTCTTGCCCCTACTGACAGCTTCGCGCTAACCTTCGCGTGCGTATGGCATAACCAAGAACAATGAGAAAAATAGAATGAAGCAAAAGATCCTTGTGACACGGGAAGTTTTTGATGAAACCATCGAAGTTCTCAGGGAGCATTTCGAGGTCGAGGCCAACCAGGCGGACAGGATTTATACCAGCGATGAATTGGCCACGAAACTTCAGGGCAAGAACGGCGTGCAGACCCAATCCAGCGATCGGATCGACGCTCAGTTACTGGACAAGTGTCCGGGCCTTAAGGCCGTCTGCAATACCGCGGTCGGCTACAACAATATCGACATCGAAGCCTGTACCCGTCACGGTGTCATGGTGACGAATACGCCGGGGGTGTTGACGGATAGTGTTGCTGACTATGCAATCGGGATGATTATCGCGACCTGCAGGCGCATGACCGAAGGTGAGGCTTATCTGCGAAAAGGCGAATGGAAAGGTACTTTTCTGAAACAAATGCTTGGCCAGGACGTGCATGGTGCAACCTTGGGCCTCTTTGGCTTCGGACGTATCGGTCAGGCAATCGCGCGGCGAGCGCGCGGCTTCGACATGAAAATCGTTTACCACAGCCGCAATAGGGCAGCCCCGGACGCCGAAGCTGAGGCAGGCGCAATCTATGCCGGCAAAGAGGATTTGCTGCGGCAGGCGGACGTGGTCTTGTTGATCCTTCCCTACACGCCGGAAACCCAGCACTTCATTGCTGCACGCGAACTGTCGCTGATGAAGCGTTCTGCAGTACTGGTCAATATGGCGCGGGGGGGAATCGTCGACGATGCAGCGCTGATTGATGCGCTAAAGAGAAAGACGATTTGGGCCGCCGGGCTGGATGTCTACGAGAACGAACCTAAAGTAAATCCGGGATTGCTACAGCTGGCCAATGTCGTACTGTCACCGCATATTGCCAGTGCATCGGAACCAACGCGCAAGGCCATGGCAATGACCGCCGCCAGAAATCTGGTTGCGGCGCTGTCCGGCAAAACGCCGCCAAATTTATTGAATCCCGACTACAGAACTTTTCTCTAAGCGCAATACCTTGCAACGCCGCCTTGGCGGCGTTCGGAACTCCATCATGACGGAACTTTACAGACTGGGATTGCGTGAAGCCGCGCTGCGTATCCGCGCCGGAAAGCTGACCAGCCTGCAATATACTCGCGACCTTATTGCACAGATCGATCATCTGGAAGAAGACGTGCAGGCTTGGCAGTGGCTCGACCGGTCCCGCGCACTCGATCTGGCCGCGCGAGCGGATAAGTCAGACAGTGCCTTGCGGGTAGCGCACCCGTTGCACGGCATTCCGATCGGCGTCAAGGATTTGTTTTATACGGCCGGTATCCCGACCGAGATGGGTTGTCGCGCCTATGTCGGATACGTACCGGACATCAGCGCCGACGTGGTCGTGCGGCTCGAGTCCGCGGGCGGAATCATGTTCGGCAAGACGGTGACGACCGAAGCTGCGTTCATGGTGCCGGCTAAAACGCGCAATCCCTGGAATACCAATCACACGCCTGGCGGTTCTTCCAGCGGATCAGCGGCAGCCGTGGCTGCGGGATTTGTTCCGGGTGCACTTGGTACGCAGACCAACGGTTCGGTTATTAGACCAGCCGCGTTTTGCGGCGTC
>DATMZQ010000047.1:0-2760 GCA_035573615.1 Burkholderiales bacterium
CGACTTTCACTGACACTGGTACCTTTTAAAGAAGTCATCCAGGCGCTGCCGTCGCAGCACGCATCACAAATGGGAAATCCCTGCCGGGCCTATCGTCCTATTTCTTCCTTGCGACCGAGCCGTATCACTGGATCCACGCCATGCCGAAGCGAGTCGTACTCCGGCACCCATTGCCCCAGAGCCGATCGGACCTTGCCATCCTCCGGCGACGAATCTTGTTGCAACCACGCCGTCAGTGCCTCGAGCCAGCCATCGGGAACCTCACGTGCACGCGCAATTCGAAGCTTGGGATGCGGGGTGGTCAGGGCTTCCTCGCTCTCGGCAAGGACTTCTTCATAGAGCTTCTCCCCGGGGCGCAAGCCGGTAAACGCTATCTTTACGTCTTCCTCCGCAAACCCGGACAGGCGGATCATGTCCTTGGCCAGATCGACGATACGCACTGCCTCGCCCATGTCGAGCACGAAAATTTCGCCACCGCGACCCATGGCGCCCGCTTGCAGCACAAGTTGCGCTGCTTCCGGGATGGACATGAAAAAACGCGTGATATCGGGGTGCGTCACGGTGACCGGTCCGCCTGCGGCGATTTGCTCGCGGAATTTCGGAATCACACTGCCCGCACTGCCGAGCACGTTGCCGAAACGAACCATGATGAATCGCGTTCCCTGCGGCCCGTGCAAAGCCTGGCAGACCATTTCCGCGAGCCGCTTGCTCGCGCCCATCACATTCGCGGGGTTGACAGCCTTGTCGGTGGAAATCAGAACGAACTTCTCAACGCCGTGGCGCTTGGCCTCGGAGGCCACAACGTACGTTCCATAGACGTTGTTGCGCACCGCTTCCCAGGCATTTTCCCGTTCCATCAAAGGCACATGCTTATATGCCGCGGCGTGAAAAACGACTTGGGGCCGGTATTTGTCCAGGGCTTGTGCGACACGCTGTGGATTCTTGGCGTCACCGACCATGCAGATCAGTGCAAGGCGCGGCAAGGCGCCGTGGAATTCCTGCTCGATCTGGTAGAGCGCAAACTCCGACAACTCGAAAAGCACCAAACGGCTGGGATGATAACGCGCGATCTGCCGGCACAATTCGGCGCCGATGGAACCGCCCGCGCCGGTAACCATCACGGTCTTGTCAGTCAAGAGTTCCTTCAGACCGGCGCTATCGAGTTTGACCGGGTCGCGTCCGAGCAGGTCGTCCAGTTCGACATGTCGAATCTGGGAAACGGTGACTTTGCCGCTCAACAGGTCGTCGAACGACGGCACGGTCAGTACCTCGATGCCGGCACCCTGGCAGACACCAATCGCCCGTCGGCGAACGTCATGGGTCTCGTCCGGCATGGCAAGAATTGCGTGCTCAATGTCAAACCGCGGCACAAGCGCAGGCAGCTCCGTTATAACGCCCAATACCGTAGCGCCGAGTATCTGCCGCTTCTGTTTGGTCGGGTCGTCATCCAGCAGACCGATGACGCGCCACTCCGCACTGCCGGACAGATCTTTGAGCAAGGCTACTGCCGCGTCTCCTGCGCCAAGGATCACTACTGGCTTGCCGTGAATCGCGCCGAGCTTTCCTATATGACGTTCCTTCCACGCCCGGTAGAGAAGCCGGCTGCCCCCCATGGCGAATAACAGCAGCATTGGATGGAGCACGTAAACCGATCGCGGCACGACGAAGCCGGGCTGAATCAGAATGACGACCGCGGGAAAGGCGATCGCTGCGACGCTGACGGCAACTACGATGAGGCGCAGGTCGTGAATGCTGGCATACCGCCAGAGTCCTCGATACAACCCGAACATCCAGAAACAAACAGCGTCGAGTGCCACGACCCAGCCGACGGTGGTGCTCATTATCAACAAGTACTCTGGCGGAATGTCGAAGTTGAAGCGAAACCAGAAAGCGGCCAGCCACGCCAGGCCAGCAACAACGACGTCATGGAGAAAAGCGAGCGCTGAACGCGGATTGATGATCCGCGAGCCCCTAACCATGCACTTCCGCCGAGAATCTTCTCCACCGCCTGTCGACGGCCCACATCGCCAAGGCCATGGTCAGCGCAAGAGCCGCCAGCAATATAAATTGCCCGACCAGCGGCTGCCGCAGGCTAATAAGCGCCACGACCCCGCAGAGAACCATGAGCGCATATTCGTACAACGCAGCGCGGCGATGGCTCCAGCCGGAAAGAATAAGGCGCTGATAGTAGTGCTCACGATGAGCCTGCCACACACGCTCGCCACGCAACAGCCGTCGAACCAGGGTCGTACTGGCATCGGCAATGAAAGGTGCGAATACGACCAGGGGAAACCACAGCGGCCAGAGTTTCTGCAGCCAGCCAGAAACGCCCAATGCTCCAGCCAGAAAGCCCAAAGGTATCGATCCGGCGTCGCCCATGAAGATTTTCGCCGGAGGAAAATTGAAGAAAAGGAAGGCTGCCGAAGCAGCCGCAATTGACCATGCCAGCAGCGCGAACTCGCTGCTTCCGGCGAGCCAGGCCGCCAGTCCGTATGTCCCGAAACCGATGACGGCCATACCCCCCGCGAGCCCGTCGGAACCATCCATGAAGTTATAAAGATTCGTGATCCAGCCGATCGCGAGCAGTAGAACGATAGTCATTGTCGTCCCGGTAGATGTGCTTGCCAGCCACAAGAACAGTGCAGCGGCGAGCAGGTGGATCGCAAGTCTGACGGAAGCCGGTAAGGCATGTCGGTCGTCGAAGTAAGACGCAATAGCCAGCGCAGCAACGGCGGCCAGGAAGCCGGGACTGGCATGCAA
>DATMZQ010000048.1:0-2100 GCA_035573615.1 Burkholderiales bacterium
TGCCGCATGACTCGCCAGATACATCGCACCGTCCTCCGGCGGCGAGCCCACACTTGGATCGGCCGGCAGCTTCCGGGCCAGAGTCCGCCAAAGCGGTGACCGTCCCTGCACCTGCGGTCGCGGCGCCGAGGGTGTTGGCCCAACCGTCGTCGACGGCGCCGCGATACTCGTTCGATCAAATGCTCCGATCCCTATGGCTATTGGGTCTCACGGCCCTTCTGTTGCGATTGGCAATCGGGTTTTTCAACTTGTTGCGGATCGAGCGCAATGCCATCCAGATTCTGGACGGCGAATGGCCCCAGCTCGTCCATCAGTTGAGCCGACAAGTTGGCCTGGCGCGTAGGGTGACCTTGCTTTTCAGCAAACAGTCCGTCATGCCGATGACCTGGGGCAGTATATGGCCCCGAATCATGCTCTCGCTCGAGGCCGACGCCTGGTCTGCCGAGCGCAAGCGGGCTGTTTTGCTCCACGAATTGGCGCACGTGAAACGCCGCGATTGTCTATCCCAATGGGTCGTTCGCATGGCCTGCGCCATCTATTGGTTCAATCCGCTGGTCTGGCTGGCCAACGCTCGGATCCACACGGAGCGTGAACGCGCCTGCGACGATGTGGCACTTTCTGCCGGTCACGACGCGGCCGATTATGCGGAGCACTTGCTTGCCATGGCCAGCTGGCCGCGGGCTGGTTACTCATTGAATGTGACTGCCTTGGCCATGGCTCGCCCCTCGAAGCTGGAAAGTCGACTTCGCGCGATACTCGATTCTCGCTGCGTTCGACGATCGGTGTCGTGGAAGTTCACGCTTGCGGCCCTGTCATTACTCGTGGCGACTCTGTTGCCCCTGGCAGCAATTCGCAGCGTCGCACAAGATCGAGGTCCGCGGACCGCAGAGGCGGAAAAACAGGGAGCCCAGCCGGAAAGCAATGCGACCAGGATTTCCGAATTCGACAGCAGTGCATCAGCGCTCGCGAATACGGCGAATAGAAAGCGTCATCGGCGCCTCGCGGCCAAGGCCACCATGTTCAACCGTGACTACGCTACGACGCTAGCCCAACTTCGTACGGCTGCCGCAGGCCCCGATGCGGACTTTGACGATTGGATTTGGCTCGGGCATGCGTTGCAACTTCATGGCAATTGGCGGCAGGCCGTCGATGCCTACAAGAAAGCGTTGAAGGAGCTCGCGCCACGGGTCCTTCCCGTGATCGAGGAGGCGCCGGATCGCAATCTCGAACAGAAACATTACCGCGAGCAATGGGCAGAGCTCGTCTTACTGATCGGCCGCCTGGAACTGGAAGAGCTAGGCGATAAAGCATCCGCGGTTGAAACCTGGTCCACGAGCCTGCGGTTCTTCGAGTGCTTCACTCGGCCCATCCGTGAGCTGGCTACCGAAAGCGCCGTGCAGTTAGCAACTCGAGAGAGATGCGACGAGGCCACGCCTACGAAACTGTATTTTGCGTTGATGAGCCCGCTTGCGTCCCAGCGGGAGCTGGCCCTGCTCTACGAACACGAGGGCCGGATTTCTGAAGCCTTGGAGTGCTGGACCCGTGTTCGTCTGGGCAGGTTAGTACACCAGGCTGCGATGGCCGATGTCGACCCGCTCAAGGTGGCGGCGCTCTATGCGAAACAGGAGCCGTCAGGCCCTTTGCTCCAGCTCCCGATCTTCCTGACGTGCACGCCTGAAAAGCCGCGCATGATGTTGCGGCCCGAGAGTGGCGAAAGCCGATTGGCCTGGTGGGGGAACCATGAATGGAACCGGTTTGGGATAGCTCCCCCGCCCGGATTCTCGTTTTCAGCGCTGAAACTGACCTGCAAGGTCAAGCAGAACGCGAGCGGAACCCCCAGCCAACTGGTTTGCTCGCTGGCCGGCCGCCGACAGCAGCCTTTGTCGAGCATTCAGTTGCTCAACCGTGCGTGGGATGTTGCGCGCGGCGAGGGCGAGTACACCGATACGCTTGATGTGGCGGTTCCTTACGCAGCCGACCTGTTGTTTGTTGAATTTGGCGGAAGGGGAAGTCAGACAAGCGTCAGCGAGATTCAAATGGATGCCACACTGCGGTCGACGGGCGATCTGCCGCAGCTACCCCCGGCGCCGGCGCGAATTA
>DATMZQ010000049.1:0-10825 GCA_035573615.1 Burkholderiales bacterium
ATCACCGGCCAGGTCATTTCCATCAATGGGGGAATGGCGTAAAGGCCGCGAAGGCCGCAAAGGCCGCAAAGGCCGTGAATATCGTGAATGCCGTGAATGGCGTAGGGCCGCGTCGCGTTATTCACGACGACGTCCACCGCTCTACGCAGTTAAAGTATTTCCAATTTTCACGGCTCAACGCAGTTAACGCCTTTCCGATATTCACGTATTCACGATATTCACGGCTCTTTTAAAAGCCTTTGCGACATTCACGTATTCACGATATTCACGGTTCAACGTAGTTACGGCCTTTCCGACATTCACGATATTCACGGCATTCACGGCTCTTATGCGTTGGGATCTTTTCTGTGCCGTGGTGGACAATCTTGGCGACATCGGCGTCTGCTGGCGGCTGGCACGCCAGCTTGCACCCGAACAGGGCGCTGATGTGCGATTGTGGGTGGACGATCTCGCGACGTTCCGCCAGCTTGCACCCGCGCTTGACACCGGAGCGGCCCGACAAAGGCTGGGCGATATCGAAGTGTGCGCGTGGACCCCTGTTTTTCCCGAAGTCGAACCTGCCGACATCATAGTAGAGACATTTGGCTGCGAACTGCCAGCGTCCTATGTTCAGGCAATGAAGCAACGGGCAAAGGCCCCGGTGTGGATCAATCTCGAGTACCTGAGTGCCGAGCCGTGGGTCGGGCGTTACCATGGCTTGCCATCGCCACAACCCCCGCTGGTCAAATATTTTTTCTTTCCTGGATTTGCACCAGATACTGGCGGTGTGCTCGTGGAGCGCGGCCTGAATGCAGAACGCGCTGCCTTCCAGGCCGATGCCGCAGCGCAGGCGCGCTTTCTCGCCGGTATTGGTATCGCCCCGCGCAATCCACGCGAATCCTTTGTCTCGCTGTTCTGTTATCCGCAGGCACCGACGGCCGCTTTATTCGATGCATGGGCTTCTGGCTCCGAGCGCATCCGGGTAATTGCGTTCGCCGATACCCCGTCGGCCCAAGCCCTGGTTGGCAATGGACTCGCGAACGGTCGTATGCGTGGTTCGCTGCAAGGCCAGATTGTTCCGTTCCTGTCGCAGGAAGATTACGACCGCATGTTGTGGATCTGTGACTGGAATTTCGTACGCGGTGAAGATTCCTTCATGCGCGCGCAATGGGCCGCGCGTCCTTTTGTATGGCAGCTGTATCCGCAGCAGGAGCAGTCTCATCGTATCAAGATGCAGGCTTTTCTTGCTCGTTACCTCGGAGCTTCCGTGATGGGCTCCGCGGCCGGATTGGTGGATCTGTGGACCGCATGGAATGGTCTGCTGCCGCCGGCCCGCGTGGCGCCCGCCTGGACAGCGAGCATGGCGACTGCGGGAGGTCTTTCGCGCCTGGCACAGATGTGGCCGGAGCAACTGGCACGGCTCGGCGATCTGGCCGGAAACCTGGCCAGGTTTTGTGTGGAGCGAGTATAATTCCGCGCTTTTTCCCCACTTAAATTTCAGGAATTGCAACATGATACTGGCTCAGGAAGTGCGCGCCGGCAACGTAATCATGGTCGGAAAGGATCCGATGGTCGTGCAGCGCGCTGAATACAACAAGGGCGGCCGCAACGCTGCCGTCATGAAAATGAAGTTGAAGAATCTGCTAACCGGTGGCGGGGCCGAGGTGGTCTACAAGGCGGACGAAAAACTCGAAAATGTCATCCTCGAGCGCAAGGAAGCGGTGTATTCGTATTTTTCCGATCCCATGTATGTGTTCATGGACAGCGAATATAACCAGCTCGAAGTCGAGAAGGACAATATGGGCGACGCGCTCAATTATCTTGAGGACGGACTACCGTGCGAGATTGTTTTCTACGACGACAAACCAATTTCGGTAACCCTGCCGAACTCGGTGGTGCGCGAGATCACGACCGAACCCGCCGTGCGCGGCGATACTTCAGGCAAGGTTCTCAAGCCCGCAAAGATCGGTAGTGGTTTCGTCGTGCATGTACCATTGTTCTGTGAATCGGGAGACAAGATCGAAATCGACACCCGCACCGGCGAATACCGAAACCGGGTGAAGGGCTAAGTCGCAACCCAATAAACCGCTCGAGGTAAAAAGAAAAGGCGTGAAACCATGCATGGTCACGCCTTTTCATTGCCGATGCCCGGATGCCGCGTTACCGGGACACTGAACTACTTAGGCGCCCGGTACTTCGCGGCCCTGTTCGTCGTAAGCCTTAACCTGCGAACCTTCCTTGGTGTCCGCAAGATCGCGCGCGTATTTCAGCGCGTCGCTACGTTGATCGAACGAAGCGAGCGCTTTTTCAAACCCTTCCTCTTTCACCTGCCACTGCCCGGCAGCGTCGCTGACGACGCAGAATACCGGTGAACCACGCTGATCCAAGCCCATGCCATTCCTCCTGCGTGCGATGCCGACGCTCTAGAATTTGTAGACCAGGTTGACCGAATACAGCTGGGCGTTTGCACTCTGGTTGGAATAATCAAAACGGTAGTGGTCCCAGTCTCCTTGTACAGCCCAGTTCTTGGTCACATCGAACTGAACCCCGAGGCCATAACTCCAATTCAGCCCGTGGTCGTCTCCGCCCCCCTGGCCCGATAGGGGGCTGGTGCTGGTACTTGTCCAGCCCCAGATTCCACCGACCTTGGCATACACATTGAATTTATCGCCGATCGGCAAATTTCCGATCACGCTGAAGTTGATGCCCTGGGCTTTTTGGCTGCCGCCATTGGCCGCCGCCTTGCCCAGATACACATAGCCAACTTCAACGCCTACGATGCGCGAGACCTTTCCTCCGGTAAATATCTTATAGCCGACGTCCGAATCATCGCAGCTAAACCCTGGCGCGCAGCTGACATCGTATTTCGACCGCCCAATGCCGCCGCCGACATAACCGTAGGAAGTATACGGAAGCCAGGAACCCGGTCTGGTCCCGGCTGCATCGTCCCATCCTCCGAGCGCCGAACTGACGGAATCTGGGGTGGTAGTTTGTGCCATGGCCCCAGTCCATGCTCCCGCCGCAAGCAGGGCGCCACCGACTGCCACAATAAATTTACGAATAGACATCACATGAACTCCTTATATGTTTCGCGGGAATGACTCGTTGGTTTTCCTCGCTGCGCGGACGGCTGCAAGGTGTATGCCATGGCTTTGTGGCGGACGTATTGAGGGCCGTCGCAATCGCCCGGTGTGTGCCGGAAGGACTAGATCGGCGATGACTGCTGTCAACACCGGTACGGTTTACTGCGGAACTGTAATATTTTCCGGAACAGACTGGAGCCAGCGGTTGTCTGGCAGGTAATACGTCCGAAAGGATGCGTGCGGCGCCTGGGCTACTCTGGCGCCGGCCGGACCACGCGCGGAATTGCGGCGGCATCGGACAGTCCAACGCTCTCAACGTGCGGGCGCGCGCCCGTACTGGCTAAATGGGATTTCTGGAAAATGATGGAAAAGAAAACCGCGCAACCACGCGGCGTTGACCCGTCGCGCTATGGACCACGCGACAGCGCCCGCGAACCGGCCATCACGGTGCTACCGCAAGCGCCCCGGCCAAAACCGCCGCGCAGCAGACCCGATTGGGCGTTCGTCGGGCTTTTTATCCTGGCGGCCCTGTATGCATTCCATTTTGCGCGCGCATTGCTTCTTCCCATAACGCTGGCGGTGCTATTCAGTCTTCTCCTTTCCCCCATCGTGAGCTGGTTGCGCAAATGGCGCGTTCCGGAGCCGGCGGGCGCCGCGGTGGTCCTGGTTGCACTGTTGAGCGGCATTGTCACGGCGTTCTATAGCTTGGCCGAGCCCGCCGCCGCCTGGCTCGAGAAGGCACCAGAAAGCTTGACGGTTGCCGAAGACAAAGTCCGTAAGTTCCTGCAGCCGGTCACGCAAGTGCAGCGCGCAGCGGATAAGATCGAGGCCATTACTCGAACCACCAGCTCCAAAAAACCGCGCGAAGTTGTGGTGCAAGCCCCCGGATTCGGCGTCTGGATCACCAGCCAGACGCCTTATTTGATTACCGGAACGGTCTCTACGCTGGTGCTGTTGTACTTCCTGCTTGCTTCCGGCGATTTGTTCTTACGCAAAACGGTAAAGTTAATTCCGACTTTGCGGAACAAGATCCATGCGGTCGAGGTCGGAAACGAGGTCCAGAGGGAACTTGGCCGATATTTCGTTACGGTCAGCCTCATCAATGCAGGTTTGGGCATCGCAACTGCCATCGTCATGAAGGCACTCGGCATGCCAAACCCGTTGCTGTGGGGCGCTTTGGCCATGCTATTGAACTACATTCCTTATCTGGGTCCAACGGTGTGCCTGGGTGTTCTGAGCATGGCGGCACTGATGAGCTTCGATGACTTCAGTCACATATGGCCGGTACCCGCGGCTTTCGTCACGCTCGTGGTCGTGGAGGGACAGCTGGTGCAGCCTTTCATTGTGGGACGCAGCCTCAGCTTGAACCCCGTCATGGTGTTCAGTGCATTTCTGGTGCTGGGATGGCTATGGGGAATCGCTGGAATGTTCGTTGCCGTGCCGATCCTGGTCACGCTCAAAGTAGTGTGTGACCACGTCGAGCGTTTTGCTGCCATGGGGGAGTACCTGGGCAGAAACTAAATTTCGCAGAACCACGGAAACAATAACTGCACGGAGCCGCGGAGACGTCCGCAGTGGACGGTTCGGCTCATGAACAAGGATCAGACAAACCATGCCGCATGCACTGTTAGTCGATGACGATGCCGATACTCTGGAGAGCCTGGAGGAGTTGATTGCGCGCGAAGGATTTACAGTAGCCACCGCCACCAGTCTGACCGGAGCGCGAGAGCAGATGGTGCTGCAGCGGCCGGACGTTGTATTGCTGGACCTCGTACTGCCCGATGGCGATGGCATGGACCTGTTTCAGGACGTCGAGTCTCGCGCGACCACGGAGGTGGTCATGATTACCGGTCACGCAAGCATCGAAACTTCAATCGAGGCGCTGCGGCTTGGCGCTGCGGATTACCTCATCAAGCCGGTCAATATCAAGCAGCTGAAGGCGATTCTGTCGCGTGTGGCGCGTCCCACGGATCTGAAGAAGGAGATCAGCGCGCTGCGGGGCGAGTTGCGCAGTCTAGGACGATTTGGTCGCCTGCTTGGTTCATCGACCGCGATGCAAGGCGTTTACGACCAGATCCAAAGAGTCGCGCCCACGGTAGCAACGGTACTCATTACTGGAGAAAGCGGCACGGGGAAGGAACTGGTGGCGCAGACGCTGCACGACTTGAGCCGCCGCCGCAAGAACCCGTTCATCCCGGTTAACTGCGGGGCGATTTCCCCGCAGCTTATCGAAAGTGAAGTGTTCGGCCATGAAAAGGGCAGCTTTACCGGCGCTGTGCGCGAGCACAAGGGCTATTTCGAACGCGCCAACGGCGGCACGCTGTTTCTGGACGAGATAACCGAGATGCCGGTTGAACTCCAGGTCAAGCTTCTGCGCGTGCTGGAGGAAGGAACCTTCATGCGGATCGGCTCGGACCGTGAAATCGAGATTGACGTGCGCATCGTCGCGGCAACCAACCGTGTGCCCGAGGAAGCGGTAGGCGAAGGCAAGTTGCGGGAGGATTTGCTGTACCGGCTGCAAGTTTTTCCGCTGCACTTGCCCCCGCTGCGCGAACGCGGAGAGGATGTGAAACTGATCGCCGGGCAGTTCCTGAAAGATCTCAACCAGGCCGACGGTACGGCAAAATATTTTGCACCCGAAGCCGAGGATCTGCTGATGGAGTGGCATTGGCCTGGCAATGTGCGCGAATTGCGCAACGTCGTGCAGCGCGCGTTCATCATGGCCGACGATGCGATCACCGCGGCTTGCTTGCCGCTCGAAACAGGCAAGGCGCGCAAGAGCAACACCGGGCCGTTTTTGCAGGTTCGCGTGGGCAGTACCGTTGCCGAAGTCGAGCGCGCGTTGACGCTTGCGACGCTACAACAGTGCGGCGGTGTGAAAGAAAAGGCGGCGCAAATGCTCGGCGTAAGTCTGAAGACGCTGTACAACCGGCTGCGCGAATATGATTCCCAGCGCGAGCCGGCCGCTTCCGAAAGCGCCTCCCATCCCCATTGAACAAGGCGCGGCATGCCTGGTTGGCGCCTTCTCTGGCCGAACCGGAGGAGCCGGTTCGCAGTCGCGCCGTACGCCGAACTTGACCAGACGGACTTCCAGGTCGTATTCCACGCCGGACGCTCGCATTATTCCGAGTTCGATTGGCGCAGCTTCGTGCACAACATCGAAATCGATGCCGTGGTGCCTGGCGATAATTTTGCGCGGCAACTGCATGACATGTTTGCGGGCGATCTTCGCGAATCCGCGCGCATTGACGCAGATACCTGGCGACGCTGTTGTCTCGGCGTGCGTATCAAGGAGGTATCTGCGCGCTTGTGGGAGTACTGGCTGTAATTGCATCTCCACGTATCGTGGTGCAGTGGAATATTTTCGCAGGCTGTCGGTATTTATTACCGACCAGCGCGGTTAAAAATTTTTAAAAGGATGATTCTTCGAAACAAAGAACTTGGCACAGGGGTTGCAACACAATTCAGCGAGCAGTGCGTCGATGAAGCGTTTCAGTTGATCGATGTGTTACTCGGTTTTATCAAACGCAGAAGGAGCTTGCCATGAACTGGGATCGTATTGAGGGCAACTGGAAGCAATTCAAAGGGAAGGTAAAGGAAAAGTGGGGAAAGCTAACCGATGATGAGCTAGACAAAATTGCCGGGCGTCGCGACCAGCTTGCTGGAAAAATCCAGCAATCATATGGCATAAGCCGTGACGAAGCAGATCGCCAGGTACAGGATTGGGAAGCCAGGCTCTGAACTGAAACGATGGAGAATGAATGCGATGCGGTGACGGTGTGAAAGCGAAGCAGATGGCCAGTACCGTCACGAACGATCGGACAGCCGGAGCGGACACCTCCGCGTGGAGGTGACGCTCCCCGGTCCCGTGAACCAAGGTTCTGCGGTCAGGAAGTGCCGCAGGTAAACAGACCCCCGTTAGCCCTCGTTCCGCAAGGACCGGGGGCTCTTTTTGTGTCGGACGCGTTGCATTCAAGCCGGGTCATGCATTGCGCTGGCAGCCAATATCGCATTCGCTAATTCGTCGAGATTCACGGGCTTGGCAACGAACCCCTGGTAGCCTGCAGCGAGCGCGGACTTCTGATCCTGCTCGCGCGCATAGCCGGTCAGTGCAACTGCTGGCGTGCCGCCTCCGCGCTCAGCGTTGAGCGCGCGCACCTTTCGCATCAAATCATAGCCGTCCTCGTCCGGCAGCCCGATGTCGGACAGAAGAACATCCGGTGCAAACGATGCCAGCTTGTCGAGCGCTTCTTGCGCGGAAGCCGCAGATTCCACTACCGCCCCGGCGCGTTCGAGTGCCTCCTGCAGCATTTCGCGGGTATTTTCATCATCATCTACCGACAGAATGCGTAACCCCGTGAGGCGGCGTTTTGGACTTGCGCGCGGTGCGACGCTGGTCGGTGGCAGTGGCGGTTGGGGTGCTGCCTGCGGAATTGCACGCTGGGGCGGACGCAAGGGAAGGCGCACCAGAAAACGCGAGCCTTTGTTTTCGCCAGCGCTTTGTGCGGATACAGTGCCGCCGTGCAGTTCAGTGAGATGGCGAACGATCGCAAGTCCGAGGCCCAGCCCGCCGTGCCGGCGTTTGATACTCGGGTCGGCCTGCCTGAATGGATCAAAAACATAGGGAAGGAATTCCGCGCCGATCCCCTCACCGTCGTCGCTCACCGCAATTTCGATCTGCGATCCAACCAGCGCGAGGCTCAGCGTGATGTGGCCGCCGTGAGGTGTGAATTTCACGGCATTGGACAGCAGGTTCCAGATGATTTGCTGCAGCCTTGCAGGATCTCCGGACAGGTGGCCGGCATCCGGATCGATGATCGTCTTGAGCGTGATATCCCGAGCGGTAATGGCGGGACGAAGCGATTCGACAATGGCATCGACAAGTGCCAGCAGATCCACTATTTGAATATCGAGCCGCAACCGGCCGGAACCTATATCGGCAACATTCAGAAGGTCGTTTATGAGCCTGGCTTGCGCATTGGCGCTCGCATCGATTTGCGATAGCGCGCGCCGCACGGTCTCGCTATCGGCGTCGCCTTGCTGGAGCGTTTGCGTCCAGCCAAGAATTGCGTTCAAAGGCGCCCGCAGCTCGTGCGAAAGCGTCGCCAGAAAATCGTCCTTCGCCCGGTTCGCAGCTTCTGCCTGAGTGCGCAAAACGTATTCGCGCTGCAACTGCTGCACGCGTCCTTCCTCAGCCTGTTTGCGCTCGTTGATGTCAATGAATACGCCCAGCCATTTGTCTATGCGACGATGCGCATCGTGGACCGGTACGCCGCGCGCCAGGTGCCAGCGGTAAGCGCCGTCTGAAGCGCGCCGCATGCGCAGCTCGAACTCGTACAGGGAATCTTCCATGCGGGCGCGCTTCCAGACTTCGATCATTCTCGGCCGATCTTCCGGATGCACCTGCTCCGTC
Organism: Burkholderiales bacterium; assembly: GCA_035573615.1. Lineage (GTDB taxonomy): Bacteria > Pseudomonadota > Gammaproteobacteria > Burkholderiales > JACQAP01 > JACQAP01. The sequence goes on from DATMZQ010000049.1 coordinate 8,476, forward strand.
CACGCGCCGGATCTGCCGCGCGTTACGTCAACGCCGCTATAGTCGACCCAATAGCGGTTGATAAACAGCGGCAGGCCGGCCCGATCGATAATCCAAACGCCCTGCGGAGAGATCTCCACCAGAGAGCGATAGCGTTCCTCGCTGTCGCGTAATGCGTTCTCGGCTAGCCTGCGTGCAGTAATGTCTCGAACATTACATTGCATGAAGCGCATGTCGTTGGCCATGTACGCATTGCAGGTGAACTCCACATCGTGCCGCTGCCCGCCCGGCGTAACGACGGATAGATCCTGAAAGCGGTGGTAATCCTTGCCCTGCAATTCATGGAAAGCCGCGCGCCCGCTCGCGTCATCGCCGAATAATCCGATTTCCCACAGGAACTTTCCCACCAATTGCTCGGGCGTGCGGCCGAGCAACTGGGCAAGGGCGGGATTGACGCTGCTGATCCGCCCAGTGTGTGCGTCGAACAGGAATACTCCGTCAGGCGAAGCTTCAAAGAGCCTGCGGTAGCGCACTTCCGACGCATTCAGCGCGGCGCTCGCTCGCCTCTGAACCAGGTTGATGCCGGCCAGCAGCAGGCTGACCAGCACGCCGATCAGCAAAACCTGTGGGGCCATGTTGCGATTCGAAGCTAACTCGAACTCCGGTCTGGTGTAGAACACCATTGCCCAGGATTTTCCCGGGCCATCCATCAGCGCTGTCGTTGAAAAACGCGGCCGGTAGCCGGTGTCTTCCGCGGGATGCGCCGTGTCAGAACTGTAGAGCAGCGCCGCAGGTGCGGTTTGCGTCCCGTCGTAGACCTGCATGTCGATGCCCCGACTGGCCTCTTCCGTTTGCAGAGCAGACAGCATCTCATCGACCTGCACGGATACGACCAGAAATCCGCGCAGTGCCTGGCGGCGCACGCGTGCCGGCGGCACGCCACCGCTGTTATATACCGGGTGAAAAACATGGAAGCCGCTTCGCTTCTTGGCCCAAAAATCGCGGATCACCGTGACTTTTCCGGACATCGCCGGCTTGCCGGTGTCACGCGCTCTCTCCATGGCAGCGCGACTGCCAGGGTCTGTGAACATCTCAAAGCTCGCCATTGCCGGCGTGCGCCATTCCGGCGGTTCGAGGAAGATAAATCCCAATGTTTCCACGCCGTTCGTATCTGCTAGCAACACCCGCTGTCCGCGCGACGCACGCGGAAGCGGATTCATCGCATCGTCGACTTGCAGCCAACCCATACCCAGGATTCCCGGGTAGCGGACGTCCGATGGAGACTGGGGTCGCCGATTCTGCGGGCCGGGATATTCGTTTTTACGGTTCAGCCGCGCGACAAAATTATGAAACTGCGCAGCGCCCGGTGTGCGGTCTGCCGTAAACAGGGCGGCCCCCTCGCGCAGCAGTCCGATGTAGCTGTCGAACTGGTCTTCGACGGCCAGCTGCATGCCCGATACGTGCCTCTGGAAACGACTGAGGTCTTCGGAATCGGCCATGCGCAGCAATTGCCACACGACCGCGGCAGTAGCAGCAAGCGCAATCAGTAATACCAGCGCCGGTCCCCAAAGGTAGCGTCGAGTGTCGGATTCCATCCTGGACTGTGCAGCAAAACGCTGCGTTATGACGACGGCGTTCTTACCCGCCTGACCAATAGACCGTCACGCAGTCGCTTAGTGCGTTATCTCGGCGGCCACAGCGTCCCTTGGCGGGAAATTTTACAAAGAGCCGCTGTAATGTTTACCGGAGCGGTCGCTGTTTCAGCGCTCCGGGCGTGCTGTTGTCTTTTGTTAGTTGCTGAATTTATTCTCCATTCAGCCAAACAGCGCAATGGCATAGAAGCTGCTGACTTGGGTCTACGCACGCGTCACGGCGTCAGTGGATCGACGGCGAGCGGACCCAGATCGAAAGGAAACGCCATGTCGATAGGAACGCTGTTGTTGATTGTCGTCATTCTGTTGCTTATCGGCGCGGTTCCCAGTTGGCCCTACAGCAGGAACTGGGGATACGGACCAAGCGGCATTCTGGGCGTGGTCGTGCTGATCGTGGTGCTGTTGGTCGTTATGGGACGGATCTGAAGCGGGCGCACCAAATCGCACAACAAGTTGGAGATCGATCATGCAGCCGGTCAATCGTTTCTTCAAGGTGATGCTTTCCGCCGTTGTCCTGTTTGCGGCGATGGGCTGCGCGAATCATGCCCATGACAAACAGGCCACGAGTCAGCGCGCAGACGACTCGTGGATCACTTCCAAGGTGAAGACCGCCTTTGTCAAAGATAAAACATTGAGCGCTTCGGACATCAATGTGGAAACCAACAATGGGTCAGTGGCGCTGAGTGGCTTCGTCAATGATCCGGGCGATGTGAGCTATG
>DATMZQ010000050.1:0-7005 GCA_035573615.1 Burkholderiales bacterium
TTACGCCGAAGGAACGCAAGCGCTCCAGGCTGCCCGGTCAACTGACTAAATCAGTTCTGGCTAAAGATCGCCACGCCTCGATGGCGGCCGGTTTTCTTGTTCTGCAATGATGTTGGCATGGTCCCCGAAATCGTTATACGCCGAGACGCAAAGTGCCACAAGGCACCAGGAAGGCGCATCCGAGCCTATCTTTGAGCGCCACAACTGATGGTGGCTCAGTTGAATACCGGCCCCGCGTAATCTTCCTCTGACAGCAGTATCAGATAAGTAACCGCTGTCAAACTACGGCGAGGCGGATATAAAGCGACTTCAATCTATTAAAAGGGAGGTCGCCATGGATTGGTACTGCGTCCGTATCCCAGGCAGGCGTTCGGCGGCGGCATGGATGGAACTTGCGCGAGAAGTGCATCGCGATGCCGGTTTTCCCCATGGCTGTAGAGTTCACCATGAGATCTCGGTAAGAGGAGAACACTTTCTGTACTTTTCACCGGAATGTTTGGAGGTTTTTCCGGAACTGCTGAAGCTATTTGGTGCGACGACGTGTAACAAACCTTCTGGCCTGGACGCGTTCATGCAAGTGCTGAAATGGCCCCGGCCGCCGCTGTCGCAGTCCAGCTCCGAGGTGATCAGGGATCCTGTCATGCGTCCGCCCATCCCGGCTTCCCAAGAACAGTTTTTGCCAGGCGCTTAAGCGAGTCATCGTCTATCTTTCGATGTCTTTGGAAGCAATGGCCACAGTATCGCTGTGTGCCGGTGACCGGGCGTCATCCTACATTGGAGTAATCGTAACCCTACATCGGCGCGCGTGGGCGCCTATAGAATCCCAGGAAATTTACTCTTAGCGTTGCAGCGAAAATAAAAACGACGGTTGGGCAGGCGGGGAAACAGGGCGGGCGATGGCATGCGATGGTTGCGTGCATAGTCCAAAGATCGGCACGGAGGATGTTCTGGGGAGCGCTCCATTCCAAAAGCACAGTCTAGGGATTGCCATGCAAACCATGCCAATGGCGTTCAATATTTTTTTACGCCAGGCGCGGCGCAGCGATCCAAGGTACTAAAGTTGCCGGCGAGTCGGAAACTCATGCATTGAATGGCATAGAAGCGAACAACACAGTTAATCCGCTTGGTTCAGTTCAACAAGTTATCTCAATGAGGAGGAGGAGAGCGTGGAAGCGACCCATAACAGGCGGCGTTCCGAGTCGATGAAAAGCCGGCAATCCCGGGAACGCATCAAGCGATGGCAAAAACTTGCAGGCACGCTTGCCAGGACCAATCCCTCCTGGAATGTCGTGAAGATTGCAAGCCGCATTCAGCGGTCCGCCGCGGGGCGCAAGAGAAACGGCCTGCTGACTTATTCGATCGATTTTATTGCCCGCAACATACGCGGTGGCGGCAACGAGCTTTCTATCTGAGCGCGGCTGATTTAATAGCCCCCTAGTACTGGGACTGTCGTTTGCCCAGATGTTGTCGCACTGCGTCCGATTGTGGTCCCACTGCCTTGACGGCACTCCGCAGATCCTGTTCGTTCGTGCCGAGTAACTTTACCCAGTAGGTCAGTTCCCATTCCTCATGGAGATTGATACGGCCCGGATCGTCCGGTTTGCGTTCTGATGATTCATCTGCCATGGCAGCCTCCTTTGGTGACCTTCCAAAGGTTGATCGGCCGCCACGGATTTCGTTCCCCGCCATTGCCAAGTGGTCTGTAATTGACCCATATCAAGATTTAATAGTTGCTGGTGCGGTACAAGGAACAATGCGACGCTCAGCTGTCGCCGGATAGCAGGAGCCATCATGCTGACGATCAACGACTGCATCGCGCTGTCCGGCCTGTCGAAAGAAGAAATTCTCGCGATTGGCGAACACGAGCATGTTCCCGAGATGATTGCCGCGGAACTCGGACGCTACCTCGTGCAGACGCACACGGGCGAACATCGTATCAAGGCGATGATCGTCGATGACATCCGCGTTGCCCGGGAACGCGGGGACCACAAACACCTGTTGAAACTGAAGCTGTGTCTGCGCCATTTTCTTGAACATCATGCGGGCCCGGAACACCGCCCGAAGAAATTTTCCGAGAAGCTGGATCCCTGACCCGTGCAGTGCTCTGCATGGCTCGCTAGGTTGCCTGGTACTCCTGCATGATGACGGCCACCACATCGCCTTTGCGTACCCGTCCGGAACCCGGAGCCATCCACACACGCCCGTCGATGCGGAATTCCATGGACAGCGGTTCGCGCGCCCATTCTTCGATGAAGTGAAGATAGCCGGCGCGCTCTCCGGCGCGAACGCGTTGACCGGGAAGGTACAGCGGCTCGAACAGGCCGTCGCTCGGCGCAAACAGATAGGACTTCTGGTCGCGCACTTGCATGTGCATCGTGCGCTTGCCGTCTGGCTGCGAAACGTCCGGCTTGCCCTCGATCATGTTCATCCACTTGAGCACATTGTCGAGGCCGCGCTCGGCCACGCGCACACCTTCCACGCTGACGCGCCCGTACCCGCCGATTTCTGTTGAAATCGATAATGCGCCATGGCGCTCGGCGGCCGCGGCCACGGTACCGCCTTCATCGACTCCCCAGAAGATCACGTTGTAAGGCGCCGCAAACTGTTCGGCGAGCGTGCGCGTCTTTTGCATTGTCTTTGCGTCATCCGCCCAGTGCATGGTCGTGCTGAGCGCTGCTTCCATGGCGTTCCCCGCTGCGTGCACATCCACTGAAACTTCGACCTGCGGCATGATGGTGGTGTCAATGAAGTGCGCGAGCATCTGGCAGAAGCTGCCGCGTGCATCGCCGGGCATGCAGCGATTGAAGTCACGTCCATCGATCGGGCACATCCTGCGACCGGCCAGCGCGGCGGGCAGGTCCACTGCCGGCAACAGGATGACCTTCCCGCGCAGGCTTTGCGGATCGAGCCGGCGCGCGAGCCGCGTCCCAGCAATCTGCCCTTCGTATTCATCACCATGCACGCCGCCGGTGAAAAGCACTGCCGGCCCCGCGCTGCCGTTGACGATCGCGATCGGAACTTCAATGGTTGACCAGGCGCCGCCATCGCGCGATTGCGGCACGCGCAAATACCCGATCTGTTTGCCTGGCTTGTCGAAATCCATCTCGTGAAAAATACGGCTCTTGCCGCCGCCCGCTTGCGACATCGCTAGCTCTCCTGTTTGTTGAGTGAGCGCAGGCCGCCGTAGGTGTGCCAGGAACCAGCAACCAGCCAGCCGCAATCCACGGGAAGATTGATGCCCGTTATCGCGGCGGCCTGATCGCTCGCGAGAAAAGCGACCGCACGCGCGATCTCGACCGGTTCGACCAGGCGTCCAAGCGCCGCATTGCGCGCCAGCGCCGTGACGTCGCGCTCACCCTTGTCGATCGCATCCTGCAAGGCTGGCGTGCGTGTGTAGCCTGGAGACACTGCATTCACGCGGACTTGTGCCGGACCCCACTCCGCGGCCAGACACTCGGTCATGGCAATGACGGCAGCCTTCGCCGGCGCATACGCATGCAGCGGCATGGAACGCATGCCTGCGACGGAAGCGATATTGATGATGCTTCCGCGCCGGCGGCCAGCCATCAGCGTGCCAAATACCATCGCGGCCACATAGGTGCCGCGCTGGTCGACGCGCACGATTTCGTCCCAGTTCGCCATGGACAAACGATCGGGAGGGACGGGTACCTGAATCACGCCGGCGCTGTTTACCAGAATTTCCACTGGACCCAGCTCGGCCTCGATGGAATCCGCGCAGTGTTTTATCGCTGCTTCGTCCGCCACGTCGGCTATCCAGCCGCGGCCGCCCGTTTCGCGAGCCACTGACTGGACCCGTTGGTCTCTATCCACCAGCGCTACGCGCGCGCCGCGTGCCGCAAGTTCGCGGCAACAAGCGGCACCGATGCCGCTGGCACCGCCGGTGACGACGGCCACTCCGGATAATGTTGCGCCGGTCATCTATTACCCTCCCATTTGCAGCTGGCATGGCTCATTAGCAAGTCCAAAACTGTCGCAAAGCCGCGCATCACAGCGCGAGGTAGCGGCTTTTCACGGACTCGTTGAGCTTGATGTTTTGTATCGTGTCGCGAAAAACGATTTGTCCTTTGTCAATGATGCTGGCGTGGCTTGCGATGCCGAGACAGAAGTTCATGTTCTGCTCGGCCAGCAAAACCGTGACGCCCATGTCGTGTAATCGGCGCAGCAAATCGCCGATGTTTTCTACGATGACCGGCGCCAGGCCCTCGCTCGGCTCGTCCAGCAGCAGACCGATGGGATTGCCCATGAGCGTGCGCGCGATGGTCAGCATTTGTTGCTCGCCGCCCGAAAGATACCCGGCCATCCTTTGCTTCAGGGGCGCAAGCAGCGGGAACATTTCATAAACACGCTGCAAATTCCAGTGATCCTGACCATCCGGGCCTTTCTTGGCTGCGATGAGCAGATTGTCCTCGACCGAATGTTGCGGAAACACCTGCCGATCTTCCGGCACGAAACCTATGCCGGCACGCGCAATGACATAAGGCTTTCTGCCCTGCACCTCTTTATCGCTTACGCGAATGCGCCCGCGCGCCGGTGGCGCGATGCCCGCAATGGCCTTGAGGGTGGTTGATTTGCCTGCACCATTGCGGCCGAGCAATGCCATGGTCTGGCCTTCGACCACGGCCACGCTTACATCGAACAGGATCTGGCTGGTGCCATAGAACACGTCGATGCCCTGCGCTTCGAACATCACGCGATCGCTCATGCATGCTCCGCATCGTATTGCCGCCCGAGATAGGCCTCGATGACTTCCGGATGGCGGCGGACTTGCTCCGGCGTTCCCTCGGCCAGCACGCGCCCGTAGCTGAGCACCCGGATGGTTTGCGCAAAGCCGAATACGATATCCATGTCATGCTCGATGAAGATCAACGTCATTTGCTTGCGTTGCCACAACTGATGGACGGTTTGCATCATTTTCCGGCGCTCTTCCGGTCCCATGCCGGCAGTGGGCTCGTCAAGCAGCAGCACCCGCGGATTCAGCGCGAGCGCGAGCGCGATATCAAGCACTTTCTGATCTCCATGGGACAGGTTGCCCGATACGGTGTCTGCCGTGGCGGTCAGCCCCACCAGCTCCATGACTTCGTCTGCCTGCGCTTGCGCCTGCGCCAGGGGGAAGCGCCGGCCTACATGCGCGTACCATCCGCGATGTGCGTTCACTGCGCCAAGGATTGCTTCACGCACGGTCAGCGATGAAAAAATGCTGGCGATCTGAAAGGCGCGCCCGATGCCACGTCGCACGATCGCGGGCGCGGAAAGTCCGGCGATATTTTCCCCGTCGAGCACGATGCGGCCGCCATCCGGACGGAGCGCACCGGTCACCAGATTGAAAAAGCTGGTCTTCCCCGCACCGTTGGGGCCGATAACGGCCGTCAACGATCCCGGAGCGAAATGCAGGCTGACGTCGTTGATGGCGGTCACGCCGCCGAAAGATTTTTGCAGATGCTCGATCGTCAGCATGTCAGTGCTGGCGCGACGGCGCAGCCTTCTTGTCCGCCCGCGCGCCGGGCAAGTATTGGTGCCAGGCCTGCACCACAAAGCCCAGCAATCCCTTGCGCAGCCCGAGCGCAAACACGAGAATGACAATGCCAAGCACCAGGCTGTAGTGCTCGGTCACCTTGGTGATGAAATCGTTCAACGTCAGCAATAGCGCAGCGCCCACCAGCGGACCAAAAAAAACGCTGATGCCGCCGAGCATGATCATGAAGACCGCTTCGCCCGATATGGTCCAGTATGCGAAATCCGGATAAGCGCTCGATACGAACAGGCTGATCAGCATTCCGCCCACGCCGCCGAATATGCCAGCGACGACGAAGGCCAGCACGCGCACGCGCCAGACCTGGATACCCAAAAAAGATGCCCGGCGTGGATTATCGCGGATCATGCGCAGCGTATAGCCGAATGGCGAGCGCACGAGGTGCCACATGATGAACAGCGATACGACCAGCATCGTGCAGCAAAACAGGTATAAATGGCGTGGATCATCGAGCCGCACGCCAAGAAAGGGCGGCCGCGGGACGCCTCCGGTGAGGCCCTGATCGCCGCCGGTGACCGCGGTCCACGCAATGATGAGGCTGTATAGCAGCATCTGGAACGCGAGCGTCAGGAATGAAAAGTAGATTTCCTTTAGCGGCACGCAGATGGCGCCAATCACGGCCGCCACCAGCGCATTGATCAGCACGGTCAACGCCAACGCAAGCGGAATCGACACCCCGAGCTTCTGCATCATGAGGGCAAAGCTGTACGCGCCCAGACCGAAGAACAGGCCATGGCCGAACGAAACCATGCCGGCATAACCCACCAGCAAATTGAGCGACGTGGCGAAAATGGCAAAAGCGGAAAAGCGGATAACGAAGTCGGAAAAGGACTTGCTTGGGAACACCAGAGGCAGCACCGCCAGCAATGCGAGCAGGGCGATCGCAATCAGGACATCTCGCCCCATCGACGGCGCGCGCATGTTTTAGAGTTCCTTCCCGAACAGGCCGGTTGGCTTGGTGATCAGGATTACGGTCATCAGCAGAAACATCAGCCCCTCGGTGAAGAGCGGAAAGCCGATGGAGCCGAAGCTGCGCACCAGGCCGATCAACAGCGCGCCGACCAGTGCGCCGGCGACGGAGCCCATGCCGCCGATCACGGTGACGATGAATGATTCGATCAGGATGGAAAACCCCATGCCCGAGACCAGAGAGCGAACCGGCACAGCGAGCGCGCCCGCTAGCCCGGCCAGCAAGGAGCCGAGTGCGAATACGCCGGCATAAACCAGAGTTGTATTGATGCCCAGCGCAGAAGTCATCGTCGGATTGACTGCTGCCGCGCGCACGATCTTGCCAATCCGCGTTCTGGTAATCAGCAATCCCAGCAGCAGCGCGACCACAATGGTGACGCCGATCAGGAACAGGTAGAAGACCGGCAACACGCCACCCGCCACGATAACCGGCGCGCGCTGGAATGCAGCCGGCATGCCCATCGAGCGGAATTCAGCGCCCCAGA
>DATMZQ010000051.1:0-16013 GCA_035573615.1 Burkholderiales bacterium
CGAAGATGCCAAGTTCTGCGCCATTGACAATCCAGAATGCGAGGCTTGCCAGTGAGCGGGAAGCCGGCGTTATTGATTGCGGCGCAGGCTAACTTGGCGCTTGCCCAGTTAAGCGCAGTGCGCGGCCGTAGCCACAATCCAGAATGCGAGGCTTGCCAGTGAAGGGTAAAGCCGGCGTTATTGATTGCGGCGGAGGCTAACTTGGACTTTGCCAAGTTAAGCGCGTTGCGCGGCCGCAACCACAATCCAGAATGCGAGGCTTGCCAGTGAAGGGTAAGCGGGCGTTATTGATTGCGGCGCAGGCTAACTTGGACTTTGCCAAGTTAAGCGCGTTGCACAACAGGAACGACAACCCCGGCATGCGAAGCATGCCAGTGGCTGAGCACCATGGCCTTTATGTTTCCTGCATTTTGGTGGATTGCGCGCGTCATGACATTCGGTTGTCTTCGCCATGTCGGCTGTTGGCTGAACCGAGAATGCAGTCCCAGACGCGAAGTCTGCCAATAATGGTCAGAAAGAAACGGCAAGTTGCCAATAATGGTCAGTACAGAACGTTGTTGCGACAGGAAGCGTTGCCGTGAAACTCTCTCGACCATTTAACACGACCGCTCGGCGTCGACTGACATTCTGGTTGCGCCGTGCGCGCGAAGAAACGATGCGACCCGTCTCCGCGGCAAAGTCCTGGAAGAGGAGTTAAATCGTTTTTTGAGTTGATGAACCGATCGATGCGATTTTCGTCGTGACAAATGCCGAAAAAGTGGTCGCATCGCGGCTGAAATATCAAGAAGTATTTGACATTCCACCCATAACATTTATAAAGGAACAATTGATGTTGCAATTTGAAGAACATATTCCGAACACCGGCGGTGCAGGTCTGCAGACCGCTGCGAATGTTCCGCCAGCGCGCCTTTCCGGAGCCGGCCACGCCATGTCCCAGGATGTGACGCTGCGCCGTGTTCGGGTAGAAGACAAGCGCATCATTAACGGCAAAGCCGACGTCAATCAGCTGGTCCCGTTCAAATACAAATGGGCCTGGGAAAAATATCTTTCCGGATGTGCCAACCACTGGATGCCCCAGGAAATCAATATGAGCCGGGACATCGCTACGTGGAAAGACCCAAATGGCCTCACGGAAGACGAGCGTCTGGTCGTCAAGCGCAATCTGGGATTCTTCGTTACAGCCGACAGCCTTGCTGCGAACAATATCGTACTGGGCACCTACCGGCACATTACTGCTCCGGAATGCCGGCAATATCTGTTGCGTCAGGCGTTCGAAGAGGCAATTCATACCCACGCCTACCAATACATCGTCGAAAGCCTGGGCTTGGACGAAGGCGAGATATTCAATGCCTATCACGAGGTTTCCAGCATCAGGGAGAAAGATGAATTCCTGATCCCGTTCATCGAAACGCTGACCAACCCGGAATTCAGGACCGGGACCCCGGAAACCGACCAGCAGCTGTTAAAGAGCCTCATTGTCTTTGCTTGCATCATGGAGGGGCTGTTTTTCTATGTCGGGTTCGCACAGATTCTTGCCCTCGGCCGCCAGAACAAAATGACCGGCGCCGCCGAACAGTACCAGTACATTCTGCGAGACGAGTCGATGCACTGTAATTTCGGCATTGATCTGATCAATCAGATCAAGATGGAGAATCCGCACCTTTGGACGCCGCGGTTCCGTGATGAAATCCGCGACCTGATGCAGCAAGGCGTGGAACTGGAATACCGCTACGCCGAGGACACCATGCCACGTGGGGTACTGGGACTGAATGCACCGATGTTCAAGGAATACCTGCGCTACGTGGCCAATCGCCGTGCGCAACAGATCGGCCTGGATCCGCTTTATCCCGGAGCGAATAATCCGTTCCCATGGATGTCCGAGATGGTGGATCTGAAGAAGGAAAAGAATTTTTTTGAGACCCGTGTGATCGAGTATCAAACGGGTGGAGCCCTGAATTGGGATTGACCTTCAGGGCCGCGAAGCTTTCTGTGAGACCCGCGTTGCCATGTTTTGCATCAGGGGCAGCGCATTTGACGGGCTGAATGGGTAAACCGGACAAAGCTGTATCTCTACATTACGAATTGTGTGCCGGCCCTTACAGGGCCGGTGCGGCAGGCTGGGAGCCATGATTTCCCGGTCCAAGGTTGTCTTTTCTTTTCGTTTTAGGTCCCTGACCCGCGATGGCTATCCATCGTTTTGGGATCTGTTCCCACATACCTCCCCAAATTACGCTGCGCGCGGACGTCCCGCGTTCGGCCAACAGAACTGTCGGATGTCCGGACATGCGGCCTGCATAGCGCAATTCCGTTCATCGGTAGTCGGCACGGAGAAGAAATCCTTCTTTGACGTGCTGGTAGTGCCCTTTGTTTAACTTTCATTAGGAGATATAGCAATGGCAGCAAAGAAAAAAGCAACGAAGAAGACCGCGAAGAAATCGTCAGCCAAGAAAAAACCCGCCAAAAAGGCTGCGAAGAAGTCTGCGAAAAAGCCTGCGCGGAAGGTAGCGAAGAAGGCTGCTAAGAGGCCTGCGAAAAAGGCTGCTAAGCGCCCGGCCAAGAAAAAGGCCGCAAAGAAAAAGGCGAAGAAACCCGCCAAAAAGAAGGCGAAGAAGGCGGCGAAGAAGCCTGCAAAAAAGAAAGCGAAGAAGGCCTCCAAGAAGAAGCCTGCTGCCAAGGCGCCTGCTGCTGCAGCCCCAGCGGCACCGAAACCGGTGTCCGCTCCTGCGGCTTGGCCCTTTCCGGTAGCGGGCAACAGGCCTAACTAAGCTTCCCATATGCTCGCGGGCAAACTGCATCCGCGAGGGATACCAGGCGCTGAGCCGCGAGCTTTGGGATTCGCAGTACGAACAAAGCTGCACTTGTGAAAGTGCGGTTTCGTTAGGATTGATGGATAACGCTCGCCGATCGAAGGGCGAAGCTGGTTTAATGTCCTAACAGTAGTTCTCGCCCTTGGTGGGACGAGAGGGATTTTCCATTCCAATGGGACTTCAAAGGTTAAGCGCTTCAAATATTACGGATTGTTCCGCCTTGGCTTCCGAACGGCATCCCGATCCGACGGGGAAAGCATTCTTGCTGTAGATCCGGTTGAATCGCCATTCCAGCATGGCGTTGCCTGCGTTGTCAGTCGGACGCGGCATCTAATGCGGTGTCATCTCAGTTCATAAACAGGAGAAAATTTGAAAGCGCCAAGCGGAAAAATCGGTTTGTTATGCCTTGTCGTTTTCATCATTGCGATGATTGGCGCATTCGTTCCCATGGGTCACGTGCCCTATATTGGGTCCGGGCTAACTCTGGTCAACCACTATCATGAGTGGTTGCTCATGTCCGGATACGCGTTGCTGCTGCTCGCAATCTACATTCTGTAAAAGACGGGGCCGGATGCAAGCCCGGCCCATGCGTCTTCTGCACCCGTTACCGATTCGGTTGAGGGGTGATCCGAAGGTATGGTTTAACCGCTTTATAGCCTTTCGGAAATTTTTGCTTGATGACTTCCGGGTCCTGTATCGATGGCACGATCACTACATCATCGCCATCCTTCCAGTTTACTGGTGTCGCTACACTGTAGCGGTCCGTCAGCTGCAGAGAATCGATCACGCGAAGAATCTCATCGAAATTGCGACCGGTACTGGCAGGATAGGTTAGCGTCGTGCGTATTTTCTTGTTTGGATCGATGATGAAAACGGAACGCACGGTCAAAGTGTCGTTTGCATTGGGATGGATCATGTCATACAGATTCGACACTTTCTTGTCTGCATCCGCCAGGATCGGGAAATTCAATTTTGTATTCTGTGTTTCCTCGATATCCCCGATCCATTTATTGTGGGAATCGAGCGGATCGACACTGATGGCAATGGCTTTGACACCACGCTTGTCGAATTCGGACTTCAGTTTGGCGGTGTAGCCAAGTTCCGTAGTGCAGACGGGGGTAAAGTCCTTGGGATGTGAGAACAGCACTACCCAATTATTGCCGGCCCATTGGTGAAATTTGATGGTTCCTTGGGTGGATTCCTGTGTAAAGTCTGGGGCGATATCGCCTAGGCGAAGAGTGGCCACGATTGTTCTCCAATAGTTTGTCGATGGGGTCGAATACTTTACTCGTCGCATTCTTATTTCACAAACTACCGGTTTTACATAATGTTATGCCTTGAATCTACATAGGGCAGACGTCATGGATAGAAAGAAAGTCAATTCCAGTTCCATTCGGTCCGTCGGCTACGATGAGCGCAATCGCATGCTGGAAGTGGAGTTCAACGACGGTCGGATCATGCAATATTCCGGCGTTTCGGCGGAGCTTCACCGGCGCTTGATGAATGCGCCTTCGATGGTGAGTTACTTCAGGGACAATATCGAAGAGTCGTTCGCAGCGAAACGCGTGAAAGGTTGAGGCAAGTCGCCTTACTACCGTAACGCTTAACACTCCGGCTCTCCATTTGCAGGTTGCGGCGCGGGATCGAAGCCAAATTTCTGAGCGGCTTCGCCGGCCTGGATCCGGCCTATCGGCACACGGATACCCGCGTATTCAATGTAAATACCGGTCGCCTGGCGACGAAATTCTCGGTCGAACACGCGACCCAGCAAGCCATCGTCGACTGCATTGCCGTGCAGGTCTGTGAACAGTCCCAGAATTCCTGGTAAGTCGCGGTCGTCCAGAACCCCGACTTCGCTGCCCCAGCGCAGCAGCAGCGAACCCATCTCATCGATCCAGGCGCCCGACAGCTTTCCGATCGGGCAGTTAATATGGGTTTCGAGCGATGGAGGGCCGTCGCCCGAAGTGCGGACCACAAACGGTGTGTAGTCTAGAGCAACGAAAACACGCTGTGGCCCGTTTTGAAAAAACCAGCGTCCCCGCTCATCGACACCATAATTGCGACCGATGAAGGCTGTGACGCCGGAATTGGTGATGTGCTCACCCTTGATTAGCCAATCACCGCGTCGGTTTAGCCGCAACCAGCCGTATACGTGGGGGACGTCCGGCCATTTGCCCATCGCGCGAATGACGATATCGTCCAATTATTTCCCCTGAACCGCCACTGCGAAGCCGGACGACCAGTGGCCGCTCCCGCGCGAGCGTGACTCGTTAGCGGAACGCCCGTCTGCGGGAACGCGAGCGACTCGGTATTGGGACGCATCCACGCTCGCTGATGACTCGACTCCGCCCCAAGCTGCGCCCGCCGGAGAGCCGAGTCCGGGCGTACCGCTAACGAGTCGCGGCCACACATCCAGCAATTTGCCCATCGCGCGAATGACAATGTCGTCCAATTATTTCCCCATATCTGCGACCCTGAACCCGGACGTCCGCTGGCCGCCCCGCGAATGGCAGTTCCGATAAGCATCCGGCTCGTAATGAGCAGCAATCGGAATAACAGCACGACCACGGTAAAATTGTACTCATGCCCCAACAGCGGCGTACAGCCTTCACCAATTAATAACTCATCGAAGGACGTCAATGGCTCTGACTCTCTATTACGGCTCCGGATCACCCTACGCTTGGCGCGTCTGGCTTGCGCTCGAACACAAGGCGATTCCCTATCAACTGAAGACGGTATCTTTCTCAGCCGGCGATTTGACCAAACCTGAATTTTCCGCGTTGAATCCACGACACAAAGTGCCAACCATTGTGGATGATGATTTCGTCCTCTACGAGTCTGCGGCGATCCTTGAATATCTGGAGGAAAAATATCAATCCGGGAAAACGCTATTTCCCGGAAACGTAAGGCAGCGGGCTGTCATTCGTCGCCTGGTGCGTGAAGCGGACCAGTATCTGACGCATAGCATGGAACGCGTGCTGGATCAGGTGCTGTTCACCGAGCAGGATCAATGGGACCTGAAAGAGATAGCGGTTGGACGCGCCGATTTTTTGACAGAACTGGACCTGTTCGAAAGCTATCTGCGCGGAGACTGGTTCGGCGACGGATTGTCCGCCGCAGACCTTACAATCTATCCGATGCTCGCGCTGTGCCTGCGCATGGAAAAGAAGAAGCCGGACCTCGGCCTGACCACATCCATTCCCCCGAAGATCAGTTTGTGGATGAAGCGCATGCAAGCACTTCCTTATTACGACAAGACGTATCCTCCGCACTGGAAGGCAAACCCCTGAGCCAGTATTTCTGGCGTTGTAGATTGACCTCTTTCGATGCCTGAATAACCAGTAGACATGGCTCAGTGCCCGAAAGATGCTTTTGCTGCCAGCAGTGATTTCAGCTCCACAAGTTGAATGTCCCGAGCTGTTTCGATTTTCTGCCACGTCATCCGCTCTGGTATCAGATGCGGGCGACTACGGGCTTAGGTCACCGCGTTTGGTAACATAGCCTGCAAATAAGCAATCAGAAAGGGTAGCTTCGTGAGCGCAGTCAACCAACCGCGAATGGCACCATGAGCATCTTGTTAGGGTGCGTTGCCGATGATTTCACCGGAGCGACGGATCTTGCCAACACCTTGGTCAAGGCTGGCATGCGCACCGTGCAACTAATGGGCGTGCCTCGCAGGACGTTGACCCTGCCGGCGGCCGATTGCATCATCGTCGCGCTGAAGTCGCGCAGCAATCCGGCCTCCGAGGCCGTCGCAATGTCGCTTGCCGCACTGGACTGGCTGCGCGAAAGAGGCGCGCAACAGTTCTACTTCAAGTACTGCTCGACGTTCGACTCAACTGACAAGGGGAATATCGGGCCGGTGGCGGACGCGATGCTAGACGCGCTTGGCGCTGACTTCACCATATTCAATCCTGCATTTCCGACCAACAAGCGCACGGTATATAAGGGGTACCTTTTTGTCGGAGATGAATTACTCTCCGAGTCCGGCATGCGCCACCATCCGCTTACCCCGATGACTGACCCATCGCTGGTGCGCGTGCTGCAGCGGCAGACTGCTCATAAGGTTGGATTGGTGCAATTTTCAACGATTGCGAAGGGGGTTTCCGCAACGCGCAGCGCGTTGGAGGATCTTCGCAAGCAGGGTGCCCGCCATGCTGTACTGGATTCCCTGACTGACGAACATCTCATGACGCTAGGCGAATCCTGTGCGGATATGAAACTCGTTACTGGTGGTTCCGGCATGGCTATGGGCCTGCCGGCAAATTTTATCCGGCAGGGCCTATTGAAAGGCGGTCAGCGCGCCAAGCTCCCTAAAGTGACTGGTCCGACGGCCGTAATCGCGGGCTCGTGTTCCATGGCAACGCAAGGCCAGGTCGCATTGATGAGCAAGGATCATGACGCATTCGAACTCGACCCGATGGCTATCGCCTCCGGTCGCGACGTTACGCGCGATGCCCTGGACTGGGCGGCGCAGAGGCTTTCGGAAAAACCGATTCTGATCTACTCCACTGGAACCCCCGAGAAGGTCAAAGCGGTGCAGGAGCGGCTCGGCCGCGAGCACGCAGGCGCCGTGGTGGAGGAGACCTTCGGCAAAATCGCAAAGGGCCTGGTCGCGAAGGGCGTGCGCAGGTTGTTGGTTGCTGGCGGCGAAACTTCCGGCGCGGTTGTAAGCGCGCTGGGCGTGGAAGGACTTGCTATCGGGCCCGAAATCGATCCCGGCGTGCCCTGGACGTTTTCGATCGGTGAACCGTCGCTGGCGCTGGCATTGAAGTCAGGCAACTTTGGCACCCCCGATTTCTTTACCAAGGCGTTCAAGGTTCAACCCATGTAGTTCAAGCGGCTTTTCGCTTGTCCAGGTGCGCCGTTGCGTGCGGTTAACTCGGTCTCACTATCTGCAAAATGAATGAAACCAAACTAAGGGAAGAGATCTGCATGCTCGGCAAGTCCATGTTCGACCGCGGGCTCACGGTCGGCAGCTCGGGCAACATCAGCGTGCGCCTGAACGATGGCTGGTTGATGACGCCGACCAATTCCTGCCTGGGTCGCCTGGACCCGGAGGCTCTTTCAAAGGTCGACGCCAATGGCAGGCTGCTTTCCGGAGGCAAGCAGACCAAGGAGTCCTTTCTGCATCTTGCAGTTTACGGCGAGCGGCCTTCAGCTGGCGCCATCGTGCATCTGCATTCCACGCATTCAGTGGCTGTTTCCTGTCTCGCGGAGATTGATCCACAGCAGCCGATTCCGCCAATCACTGCCTATTACGTCATGAAGATCGGCAACCTGATGCTGATACCGTATTACGCACCGGGAGACATGGCGCTTGCCAATGCGGTGAAGGAAGTGGCGGGAAAGCATCACGCCATTTTGCTGGCGAATCACGGTCCGATCGTTGCTGGCAAGGATCTGGAGAGTGCGGTTTACGCAACCGAGGAATTGGAGGAAACCGCTAAGCTTTATCTGTTGTTGCGTGGTGACCGGCTCAACATCCTCACGCAAGACCAGGTAGCGGAATTGAACCGGAAGTGGCCGCAGTAAAATGCAGCCAGGCACAAGCTGAAATTTCCTTTAGCTATGCTTGCCCGCATCCGGCCGCTGATTCTCAACGTATCTGTCCGTGTGCGCGGACACCAAACGGGAGCTCCGCCCGCAACGCCGTACCGATTCATATAGCCAACCTTTCAATCTCGTTCCAACCAAGGAGATTTGCATGAACCAGAAGCTTATCGTCAGTTCCGCCCTCGCCGGGCTTATCGCAATGGCTTCGGCAGGCAACACCTTTGCCGAGGACAAGCCGGCCAGCAAGGAAAAATGCTATGGCGTCGCCAAAGCGGGCAAGAACGATTGCGCCAATGCCACGGGAACGCATTCCTGTGCGGGACAGGCCACGACCGACAAGGCGCCAGAAGAATGGAACTATGTTGCCAAGGGTACGTGCGAAAAGCTCGGCGGCAATCTGGCGTTCAAGAAATAATATCGTAGTGCTGTCCGTCGGCACGGAGCAGATGGTTCGCTGGTGCCGATGGCCTTCACATTATGAGTCTGCTTGGCGTTCCGGACGCAAAACCGGTTGCGCACGGTGTTGGAATCGGGTTGCGCGCGGTCCACTACCGGCCTTTTCTCGATTCCCGACCGGCGGTTGGCTGGCTGGAGGTTCACAGCGAGAATTATTTCGGTGAAGGCGGCTACGACCTGCATGTGCTGGAACAGTTGCGCCACCGGTATCCGATCAGTCTGCACGGCGTAGCGTTGTCCGTGGGCTCCGCCGATGGGATTCGAAAGGCGCATCTTGCCAAACTGAAACGGCTGGTCGAGCACATCGAGCCGGCGCTGGTGTCGGAACATTTGTGCTGGGCCGCGCTTGGCCGCCGTCACTTCAATGATCTTCTGCCGCTGCCTTATACCGCCGAGGTGCTCGACCTCATCGTTGCACAGGTGTCGCAAGTTCAGGAAGCCTTGCGCCGGCCGATACTGATCGAGAACGTATCCAGTTACCTGCAATTTCGCGCCTCCGAGATGCCGGAATTAGGCTTTCTGGCGGAACTCGCCAAACGCAGCGGCTGCGGTATCTTGCTCGATCTCAACAATCTGTTCGTCAATTCCGTGAACCACGATTTCGATCCGGTTGAAGCGTTGGATGCAATTGCACCGGGAACTGTTTGCGAAATCCATCTGGCCGGTCACTCCGCCGCCGGAGAAGTGCTGATAGACGATCATGGTTGCCGCGTCTCCCCGCCGGTCTGGAACCTTTACCGGATTGCCTGCCGTCGGCTGGGTGCCCTACCGACGCTGATCGAATGGGACACAGCCATTCCGCCGCTCAGCGTGTTGCTTGACGAAGCCGCGACGGCAGAGCGCCTGCGCGAGGCTGAATATGTCTGACCTTGCCGCAATGCAGGCGCTGTTTGGATGGGGTCTGGACGCTACTGATGCACAAGCCGATGCCCTCACCATGTTTCTCGGCGGGGCCGAGCAAATCAAACAGCGCTTTGCGATTTATCGCGCCAACACGCTGGCCAATGCAGTCAAGGCGCTCGAAGCGGCTTATCCAGTGGTCGCAAAAATCGTCGGCAGTGAATTCTTCTCTGGATTGGCGAGGGAATACCGTTTGCGCTTTGCGTCGCAGGCAGGGGACTTGAATGAATACGGTGAATTCTTCGCTGATTTCATCGACGGCTTTGCGCCTGCGCGGGACATGGCTTATCTGGCGGACGTGGCTCGCCTGGAGTGGTTGGTGCATCGAGCGCATTACGCCGCCGATCCGGCACCTTTCGATCCGGCAGGTCTGGCCGCGGTGCCTTCGCAGCAACAACTGGAGCTGCGGCCACGGCCGCATCCGGCTTGCCATGTGCTGCGTTCTGTCTATCCCATTGCGCGCATCTGGCAAGTGCACCAGGACGCATTCAGTGGTGTCTTCGAAGTCGATTTTTCACAGAAGCCCGGTTTCGCGCTCGTGTCACGCCCCCACTTCAAAGTCGAGGTCACCTGCATCAGCGATGCTGAAGCTGCGTTTCTGTCCGCAGCCCTGAGCGGTGCCACATTGGCAAGTGCATTGACTGCCGCTCAGGAGCGCGATGACGCGTTCGACCTTGGTCGCTCGTTGTCCGCCTGGGTACAGTCGTCCGTGATCGTCGATTTCGGACTCGACGGAGCATAACTTGTTACGCATCGACAAATTACTGCCTGTCCTGAACATTTGCCGGAATGCCCTGAACCGGCTGGCTGACGTTCTTGATCTGGTTATCCGGTTTTACATCGCGAAGGTTTTTTTGCTGTCCGGCTTGAGCAAACTGCGCGACTGGGACACGACGCTGACGTTGTTCCAGGAGGAATACCATGTGCCGGTGCTTTCGCCGGAGCTTGCCGCGTACCTGGGCACAAGCGGCGAACTTGTGCTGCCGGTGCTGTTGGTGCTTGGTCTGGCAACCCGCTTCGCGGCGTTTGGATTAACTTTCGTCAATCTGATGGCGGTAGTCTCGTATTGGCATGTCCTGAGCATGGCCGAACCCGCTTTGGCACAACATGTTTATTGGGGAGTATTGATCCTGGTGGTACTGTTGCACGGGCCAGGCAGAATTTCGTTCGATGCGATGTTATGGAAAAAAATCAATCCGGCCGACAAGGCGTCGTCGCGTTCGAGCAATTCAGTCGGATTGTTTCGTCTTTGATTATTGCCACACTGGCCATGGGCTGTGTGGCGACTGCATAATGCCGTGGAATCCCTGTTGTTCAGGGAAGCGGAAAAACCCAAAAATAGAAAACGCGCTCAGCTGAACTCACAGGGATTGCCATGACTGTCAATCATTGCGCTAGTTATCCGAGCCTCAAGGGCAAAGTCGTATTCATTAGCGGCGGCGGTTCCGGAATAGGAGCCTCCATCGTCGAAGGCTTCGTGCGTCAGGGCGCCGGGGTGGGCTTCATCGATATCGATGAAGCGGCCAGTAATGTACTGGTTCGCACGCTCAAAGGTGTCGGACCAACGCCACGCTTCGTGCACTGTGACGTTCGCGACATTGAGCAATTGCGCATGGCCATCGGCATGGTGCAATCGGAGCTCGGTGACATCTCGATTCTGGTGAACAATGCAGCGCGTGATGACCGCCACTCGGTCGAAAGCGTAACGGTCGAATACTGGGACGAGCGGCTGGCCGTCAATCTGCGCCATCAGTTTTTTGCGGCGCAGACGGTCGTGGACCAGATGAAACGCCTCGGCGGGGGATCCATTATCAACTTTGGGTCCATCTCATGGATGACCGCAACCGGTGGCATGCCTGCCTACACCACCAGCAAGGCGGCCGTTCACGGACTCACACGAGGGCTGGCGCGTGACTTCGGTCCTTTCAACATTCGCGCCAATACCGTTTCCCCAGGCTGGGTAATGACCGAGCGGCAGAAACAACTCTGGCTTACGCCAGAAGGTGAGCGCCAGCTGGACGCGTCGCAATGCCTCAAGGGCCGGCTGCAACCCGCAGACATCGCCAATATGGTGCTGTTTCTGGCATCGGATGACGCGAAGATGATCACCTCGCAAAATTTCGTAGTGGATGCGGGCTGGACGTAGAAGCCAGTAAAGTAATCCCTCGGATAACAATTTACTGCGTTAAAGCTACGCGCGCGCCGTTCAAATACTGCGTCAACCTGTGCCGAAATCGGGTTCGTAGCGCACGAGTCCGGACAGCGATGCACCGGGCGAAAGAATAGTGCCGCCAATCTGCTCGGACTCGAGGTGACCCAGATTGAGCCAGTCGACCGTGTTGCTCACAGGCTCGACGCACAGGAACTCCCGAGACGGCGGGGTGTAGACGACAAGATAAGACAGCGGCGGTTGTGCCGTCATGCGCAAGCGGCGTCCCGTCTCTGGCCAGCGCAGGGTGGCCATATGCTTCCAGCCGATAAAATTGTTGTCCAGCGTAACGGTGCTCATTTTCAATCCGCGTGCCAGCGCTTCGACCACATCGTTACGTGTCAATTTGACCGGCATGTCATGCTCGGCCTCCCACATTTGCGTTACTTCTGCGTGCAATGTCATGCCGGGCGTATACGCGAAGTAAGGATGCTGGCCGATGCCAACCGGCATCGTGGCGGCGTCGGTATTGCGTACGATGAGTTCTATCTCGAGGCTGCGCGGTGTCAGCACGAAATGCTGTTCCGCCCGATACGCAAACGGCCAGTCTCCGCGTTCGTGATCCAGCACCAGGCTGATGGAAGCAGGGTCATGTGCGGTGACTTTCCATGGCAGCTTCCAGGCGTTGCCGTGAATGGCATGCGGCGAGTTACCGAAGTTGCGCGGCAGTGTTATATGCCGCCCGGCAAATACAAAACGGCCGTCGCGCACGCGACCGCTGAATGGCACCAGGGGAAAACTCGACATCATTTGCGGGTCGCCGGCTGCCAGCCCTTCCGCGCTGGCCGGCCGCATCCATTCCATGATGTCTCCTTTTTCCTTGCTGTAGAAGCGCGCGATCGAGCCGCCGATTTCCGGGGCAATATCCAGGTGAAGAGTTCCAGCGGAGATGCTGATGAAGGGTTTGCTTTTCATGGCTTCCTCACCGCAATCTTATAGAAGCGAATCGCGTTGTCGCCCATGATCGCGGCCCGATCCGCTGTGGATTGACCGGAGATAAAGTCCTGTGTGGCGGCAAGCCAGCCATCATAGTCCCCATTGAGCAGCATTACCGGCCAATCGCTGCCCCATACCAGGCGGTCCGCCCCGAAGCACTCGATTAGATGCTCGGCGTACCGGCGCAGATCATCGGGTTTGCAACCAGCGCGCGCTTCGGTTATCAGCCCGGACAGCTTGCAGTACACCCGTGTCTCGTGTGCCAGACGGCGCATGTCATCGGCCCAGGATTGCCACATGCCCTGCGCGATCTGCGGCTTGCCCCCATGATCTATGATTGCGCGCAGATCGGGATGTCGTCCAAGCAACACCAGGGCGGCCTTGAGATGGGGCGGCCGAACCAATAAGTCGAATGACAGATCGAGTTCGACGACGGCGCGCAACGCCGGACCGATTCCCGGCTGCAGGACCCATTCGGTGTCGGGTATGTCTTGCAGCATGGGTCGAATTCCGCGCAGGAGCGGATCTTTCGCCAGTTCGCACAAAATCTCCGTTGCGTCCGCCGCCGCCATGTCGATCCAGCCGACCACTCCTCTGATCAATTCGCCGCTATGCCGTGCCTGCTGCAACAGCCAGCGGGTTTCGGCCACGGTTTGCGCGGCTTGCACGGCGATGCTGCCGGACACGCCGTTTGCTTCAGCCACGCGGCGATAGTCTTCAACGAGATAGTCGCGCTCAATTGGCGCCAATGCCGGATCGCTGCCGTGGCCAATCCAACCGTAGTCAGCGCGCGCCAGCTGCCACAGGTGATGATGGGCGTCGATCATGAAGTCGGCGCTTGTGCATCCATCAAACCGGCCGACTTGAGGTCGCGCCAGAATCGTTCGGGAATCGGCGCATTGAGCATGCGCAAATTCTCATTGAGTTCCGGCACACTGCTCACACCCGGTACCACGCTTGCAACGCAGGGATGGTGCAGCGGAAACTGCAACGCGGCAGCTTTGAGCGGCACGCCATGCGCCGCGCACATTTTTTCGATTGCATGGACCCGTGCAAGGACTTCTGCTGTTGCCGGCGCGTAGTTGAACCAGGCATTCTGCACGGCGCCGCTCGCAAGAATCCCGGAATTATATGGGCCGCCAAGGATAATGCCGATACCTCGCCTGCCGCAGAGAGGAAGGAAAGATTGCAGCGATTCCTGTTCGAGCAGCGTGTAGCGGCCAGCCAGCAGGAAGCAGTCGAAATCGCCGGCTTCCGCAAAGGCCTGGCAGGCTTCCCATTCGTTTAGCCCGCAGCCGATCGCCTTCACAACGCCTTGCTCGCGTAGCGAAAGCAGCGCCTTGTAAGCGCCCGCCATCGCCTGGTCGAATACCTCGGGGTAGCGATCGCCTTGATTGCGATGATCGACGTCATGGATGAGCAGGATGTCGATGCGATCTGTTCCGAGGCGGTTGAGACTATCCTCGAACGAACGCATGGTGCCGTCATAGCTGTAATCGTTGAAGCGCGCAAAGTCCGTGATGTCGCGGAACAAGTCAGCGCCGGTCGGTTTGCCGAAAGCCGGACGCAGCCGCCATCCCACTTTGGTGGAAACGACGACGCCGGGATCGGCGAACAGTCGCAGACCGCAGCCCAGCCGCCTTTCTGAAAGTCCATGTCCGTACAGCGGAGCAGTGTCGAAATAACTGATCCCGGCTGCGTAGGCCGCAGAGAGGGTGTCAATTGCGCTGCGCTCGGACATGGCGACATACATATTGCCAAGCCCGGTGCCGCCGAAACCCAACACCGGCAAATCCAGCTTCGAACGGCCCAGGGGTTTTCGATTCAGCATCTCTCCTCCGCGAATGCGGGCCGATGGTAGCACGCTGATATGCCCGGACCGGGCTGGTTTTTTTGCGGCGCAACCAGAAATGCGCTTGCTCTCCGGCGCGAATCTGCGGGATGCTTGCCGGAATATTGGGACACAGAATCTGTTGAGGTTGCTGCAGTGCTGAAGAACATTGACCCGCTGTTGTCGCCCGAATTGCTTTCAACGTTGCGGGCGATGGGACATGGTGACGAGCTCGCGATTGTTGATGCCAACTTTCCCGCGATGTCGAGTGGCCGTCCGGTGCTCCGGGCCGACGGTGCGCTGGTGCCGGCGGTCGCGTCAGCGGTGCTTACATTGATGCCGCTTGACGAGTTCGTGCCTTGCGCGGCTTTCCACATGCAGGTCGTGGAAAATCCGGCAGGCCAGATGCCGATCTTCGAGGAGTTCCGATCACTGCTGCGCAAGTACGAACCGAAAATGGCAAAGCTCGAGGGCATCGAACGCTTCGCGTTCTACGAGCGGGTAAAGAGATGTTTCGCCGTGGTCGCCACGGGAGAACGCCGGCTTTACGGCAATCTGATCCTTAAAAAAGGCATCGTCCGGCCTGACTGAAGAGGAAGCAACGTGCGTTTGTTCGAACTGCGCGGGATTTCGAAGAATTTCGGCGCCATCCAGGCACTGGCCGGCGTCAATCTGAAGATCGACGCCGGTGAAGTGCTCGGTTTGATGGGGGACAATGGCGCCGGGAAATCCACGCTGATCAAGATCATGGCGGGCAATTTTCCGCCATCCGCCGGTGAGATCTGGCTTAAAGGCGCGAAAGTCGAATTTAACAACCCGGTGGATGCACGCCGCAAGGGCATCGAAGTCGTTTATCAGGACCTGGCCTTGTGCGATAACTTGACTGCAGCGGAAAACGTTTTCCTTGGGCGCGAAGCCAAATTCAAATTCGGCCCGTTCAGCCTGGTCCACTATTCGGCAATGTTCCGCGAGGCCGCGCGCCATTTCGCAGAACTCAAATCGGAAACGCGCCCGCGCGATCTGGTAAAGCAGATGTCCGGCGGTCAGCGCCAGGCTGTTGCCATCGCGCGCACGCGGCTGTCGAATCCGGATATCGTGCTGATGGACGAACCAACTGCGGCCATCAGCGTGCGCCAGGTCGCAGAAGTACTCGACCTGATACGCCGGCTGCGCGATCAGAATGTCGCGGTGATCCTGATCAGCCATCGCATGCCGGACGTATTTGCGGTGTGCGACCACGTCTCGGTCATGCGCCGGGGAAGAATAGTCGCAGACAAGCCCATCCGCCAGACTTCCCCCGAAGAAGTCACCGGCCTGA
>DATMZQ010000052.1:0-5208 GCA_035573615.1 Burkholderiales bacterium
GAGCTGCGCTCGAGCGCGCCCGTGCACGGCGCGCAGGCACTGCTTAAGAATCCCCGCCAACGGGCTTCAGCCGATTGCGGGGGCACATTTGCGATAATGCCGCTGATGAACCCCGCCAAGAGAGCTGAAATATTTCGCAGACTGCGCGCCGCAAATCCCGCACCGACCACAGAACTCGTCCATGGCACGCCTTTTGAACTTCTGATCGCGGTGATCCTGTCGGCACAGGCTACCGACAAGAGCGTGAACCTTGCCACTGCAAAACTCTACGCGGTGGCTGACACGCCGCAGAAAATGCTGGCACTAGGCGAAGACGGAATCACGCCCTATATCCAGCGTATCGGCCTTTACCGCACGAAGGCAAAAAACGTCATTGCGACTTGCGCCTTGCTGGTGGAAAAGTTCGGCGGTGAGGTGCCGTCCAACCGGGTCGATCTGGAAAGCTTGCCCGGCGTGGGGCGCAAGACTGCGAACGTGATCCTGAATACCGCTTTCGGTCAGCCAACGATTGCAGTTGATACCCATATCTTCCGCGTTGCGAACCGTACCGGTATCGCCCCGGGCAAGAATGTCACCGAAGTGGAAAACCGGCTGCTGAAGTTTGTGCCCGGGGAGTTCCTGCAGAATGTGCACCACTGGCTGATCCTGCACGGGCGCTACGTGTGTAAGGCACAGCGGCCGGATTGTCCGGCCTGCCTGATTCGCGATCTGTGCGAGTTCAAAGCCAAGACCAAAGCAGATGTTCAATCCGTCGCGCGCTGATGTACGCCGATTTTTTTTCGAAACCTGGCGAAAATATCGCTTGCATCTGCCGCTCGAAGGGCTGGAGCGCACTGCAATTGAAATCATTCTGATGCATCCCGAGCATTATCCGCTTCTCGATAATCCGGAGCGTAACCTGGAGACTGAGTTCACACCGGAGGACGGCGCAGTCAACCCGTTCCTGCATCTGTCGCTGCATCTTGCGATTGCCGAACAGTTGTCCATCGATCAGCCGCGGGGCATTGCAGTTGCTTATCGCGAACTTGCCGGCCGGACCGCATCACCGCACGATGCGTTGCACGCGCTGTTGGAATGCCTGGGCGAAATTGTCTGGCTGGCGCAGCGCGGTGGAACGGCCCCGGACGAGCTGGCGTACCTGGACTGTATCCGCCGCACTCTGCGTTGAGCGCAGAGTGCGGCCCACACAACGACGGCCGGAAAAAAGCAAAAGGAGCCAAAGCTCCTCTGCTTGAAATCGATGCCCGTGCGGCTTAGTACTTGACCTTGAGGTCGCCGCTCAGACTGGAAAAATACGCGGCCAGATCCTTGATGTCCTGCTTGGAAAGATTCTGTGCCTGCGGGGCCATCAGCGGGTTCTTGCGCTTGCCTGACTTGTAATCCCGCAGCGCTTTTTCGAGATAGTCGTCGGGTTGCCCGGCGAGTCTCGGGTATTCCGGCGCGATTGGAGCATTGCCTTCCGGGCCGTGACAGGTACTGCACAGACCGGCTTTCTCCTTGCCCTTGGTGGCATCTCCACCAGCCATGGCATGGCCGGTTGCACCGCATGCCACCAGCGCGATTATCGCAATCAACATGTTTTTCATAGCTTCCCTTTTTTGCGACCGAGGACTCATTTGCCCGAATAATATGCAGCCAGGTCTGCCATGTCCTGATCGCTCAGGCTGGCCGCTATCGCTTTCATGGTCGGGTGCTGGCGATCCCCTGCCTTGTAAGCCTTCAGCGCGCTGACGATATAACCTGCATTCTGACCGCCGAGTTTTGGCACGTGATAGGTTTCCGGATACGCGGTGCGAAACCCGGCTATGCCGTGGCAACCGGCGCACATTGCAGTCTTGTTCTTGCCGGCCGCGGCATCCCCTTCCGCCGCATGCAGCGGCGCCGCCAGCAGGGGCAGCAGGGCAGACAGGCAGGCCAGCGCGACGATGCGGATTCTCATGGCTTGAATATCCCTGGTGAACTTTTGAATGCGGATCGCTTATTGCTATCGAAAAACCGCGCAACTCTATCCGAAGCGCGAGGGCCGGTCAACGCCGGCACGCGAGAGTGCGGTTCACCCACCGGGCAAGGGTATGCCTTCCGATATGGTGATCGAGTGACTGAATTTGCGGTCATGAGTATCTTCGACTTCGATGTTCAGCAACCCCTTTTCTTCGGGTGTAAAAAAGAATCGGAAATTGGGATTATCCGACAGCGAGAAATCGACTTCTGCCTGCATCACCGGC
The DNA here is from genome assembly GCA_035573615.1 of Burkholderiales bacterium. Lineage (GTDB taxonomy): Bacteria > Pseudomonadota > Gammaproteobacteria > Burkholderiales > JACQAP01 > JACQAP01. The sequence continues at coordinate 2,226 of DATMZQ010000052.1, forward strand.
TTGCCATCATAGGTTACCTTCACGCTGCGGACGAACTGTGGAATCTGAGCGGCATCGAAGTTCGCGGCGAGCGGTGACTCGTTCGGATGACGAATCATAAGCTGCACCAGGTTTGGCTTGTGATACGTGATCGTTTCATCATCGAACCGCAGTTTCATTTTGCCCAGCAGCGATTCGGACAATTTTTTGCCATTCGGCGCGGAGCAGCCTCCTGCCGCTTTGACCCAGCGCTGCGCCATGTACAGCTTGCCGTCATTCATTTCCGCCACTGCCCTGACGAAGCTATAGTCCTCGAAACGCAGCCGCGTTTCGACCTGTGCCCGCCCGCTCTCGGGCGTGAAATGGAAAACTCCGGCCATGGGCGAGGGATTGCGCTCAACAATCACATAAATCGCCTTGATGAATTCCCGATCCGTCTGCTCGATCTGCGCCTTGACGACAACCGGAACCGTGGAAGCATCGTCGGCCCGCACATTCAGATAAACCCGGATAACGTCTCGTTCATCAGGATTGATAACCCGGTCACCGAACGCGAGCTGCTTGATCGGGTCCCAGTACGGGCTCAATGCGGGATTGGGTTCGGATTTCTCATTGGCAAAGCACAGGGTCGCGAGCAAGGCCGCAACGACCATCGAGCCGGCCCGTAAAAACATTGTCATTGCATCTACCCTATTGCCAACGTTCACGCAGTATACGCCGTCACGGTTCGCGTGCTGTTTTCGGCCGCATCATTCCCATTCCAGTTCGGCGTAGGCCGCGGTTACATTGCGGCGATGAAACAGCTCAAAAGCCACCCAATGTCCGGCTTCGGACAGTCCGACCTCATCGGTCGCTTGCTGGATGGTTTTTCGGTTACGGATAGCAGCGCGCGTTTCATCAAGTATCACGGTCAAATAGCGCAATTGCGCGTCCAGCGGTTGCGGCCAGGGCAGATCGTCCGGGCCATGACCCGGTACGTAATGGTCAAACTCGAGGGCGCGTAATTCCTTCATGACCGCAACAAATCCGGTAATCGTACCGTCGACCACGGGTGTATGGCGCACGAACAGCAGGTCCGAGAACCACATGGTCCCGCTCAGCTCGTCGAATACAGTCAAATCGTCATCGGTATGCGCCGGGGGCCAGGCGCGCACAATGACTGTCCTGCCACCGAGGTCGATCTGCAGCCGCTCCGCGACCAGCACAGTCGGCGGGATAATTTCCGATCCGGCCGCTGCTTCGCCCAAATCGCGCTGCAGCGAATTTCGGTAAGAGCGTGAGCGTGCTGCAAGTTGCGCGGGATAGTTTTTGTGCGCGATGAACTGCGGATGGTCTGCAACAAAGGCGGCCGCGCCGAAAAAATGATCCGGATGCACATGTGTCAGAATCACATAGCACACTGGCAACGGCGTAACGCGGCGGATAGCCTGGCGCAGCGCTCGGCCTACCGCGAATGAACCGCCCGTATCCACCGCCATGACGCATTTACTGCCAACGATAAAACCAATATTGGCGTTATCGCCAAGATTTTGTGGCGAACGCTCCTCGAAACTGCCGTAGTGGACAAAGTTTCCCGGAGCGACCTGGCGCACCGGCAAGTCGACGATCACCGGCTCTTCCTGTGCGGACAATGGCATCGCTTGCGCGGCACAAGCGAACACCAAGGGCGCGGCCCATATCGCGACTGGACACATGGCCACATCTTAGAACAAAAACGCTATTGGACTTGCCGCGGCTGGCCGCCTCGTTTACGGTAAGCCCGATGCGCGTCCTTCCTGCAATCGTTTATGTCGGTATTGCGCTCATGCTCGCCGGCGCGGTGTATGGGCAAGAAACGCTGCAGCCGCAGAAAGTAGCGCCTGGCGTCTATGCGTTCGTCGGCGAGCCCGGGGACATTTCGGTGGCTAATCGGGGCTTCGTCGGCAACAGCGGTTTTATCGTGGGCCGCTCTGGCGTGGTTGTAATCGACACCGGCAGTTCGTACCGGCACGGCCGTCGCATGCTCGAAGCCATTGCGCGCACCACCGACAAGCCAGTGCAGCTGGTTATCCTCACCCACGCCGTGCAAGAGTTCCTGTTTGGAAGCGCTGCATTTGATGAGATCGGCATTCCGATCCTGGCCCACCGGGAAACAGCCAAGCTCATGCAGGCGCGATGCGACCATTGCCTTGCGCGACTAAAAGCGGTGCTCGGAGCAGAACTGGAAGGCACCCGGCTCGTCTTGCCGCGGCGTCTGATTGATGCCACGACCGATCTCGACACCGGCGGGCGGCGCTTTCAACTCATTCACCTGGGTTGGACAAGCACACCCGGAGACCTGGCCGTGTTCGACGCCGAAAGCCGAGTGCTGTTCGCTGGTGGGATGGTTTCGACAGACAGCATTCCCGATATTCGCGACTGCGATTTCGAAGGCTGGCAACGCGGCTTGCGCCAATTGGCACAGTTGCATCCTGCGCATGTCGTTCCAGGCCACGGCCCGGTATCGGATGCAGGAGCGATCACGCAAACGGCGGCGTATCTGGATGCACTGGACAGCGTGGTGAATGCGCTCTACGCGCAGAGTTCGAGTCTGATGGAATCGGTGGAAAGAGCGACGCTGCCGGCTTATCGCAACTGGGCCATGTATGGCAGCACGCATCGGCAGAATGCACTGCACCGCTACTTACAGTTGGAATTGCAGGAACTGGGTGCCGACCCGCGTTCCACGGCCATGCCCGAGCGCTAGCGCGCGTGGGCAAACGCATCGGCAAATGCATCGGTATGGCACCGTGTAATATTGCCTTATGCATTACCCGCACAGACAATGGCCCGACCGGTGCCTGAATGGCTAACCGGCTCAGCAAAATATATACACGAACCGGGGATTCCGGAACCACTGGCCTTGGCGACGGTTCACGCGTGTCCAAGGACAGCAGGCGAATCGAAGCGATCGGCGCGGTGGACGAACTCAACAGCGCGCTGGGGGTGTTGCTTGCTGAACCGATGGCGGAGAACGTGCGGGCCG
>DATMZQ010000053.1:0-3831 GCA_035573615.1 Burkholderiales bacterium
GCGTCTCTGCCGTGATGGTGAAGCGATGTCGCCGCACCGGGCGCTGGAACATATTCCCAAATCACCACGCGTTCGCTTTCGCGCACTTGTTTCCCCGGCGCACTGGGGAATGAAGGCAAGCTAACGTCTTTGCTTTCCAAATCAAGTTTCTTACGGCACCCTGAAATTCGCCTGCGGTGGTGGCGCGACGGCCTTTTCTTTTGGCCGTTCGAGTTGCGGAATCCAGTCGTAGGGCAGCCGATAGGCACGGTAGACAGAGTTCGCCCCGTTTGCGCCGGTATATTGCGGATTGATATATTCCCAGACGACCTTACTGTCTCTGGTAACCTCGAACAGCCGACCATTGGGTCCATCGGTGACCAGCGTGTTGCCATTCACCAATCGCTGCGCGCCGCTGATGTTGGAACTGTAGAATCTCGCTGCCGCATAGGACCATACGAGTTCCAGTGTCACCGGATTAATTTCGAGAACGCGAGATGTCGCGCGCGCAAATGAATTGCTTCCGTCTGGAGCTGTCGGATTCGGGAAGCCATAGCCGCTGGCGCCGCCATTATCGAACACCATGACGTTGCCGGCGCCGGGCAGGCCTTTCGGAATGATGTGCGCATGGTGCTGGCCGATGATCTGTCGGATGGCGCGCAGCTCTTTGGATTCGCTGAAGTCCGGGCCGAGGCGCCACACTACCTTGCCGTTTCGCGCGATGATCGCCAGAAAACTGGCCTGACGGCTACTGATTATGACGTTGTTTGGGGCGAAGCGCTGGTCCCCTTCGTCGAACCAGTGATTCGGTCCAACATATGTTGCCGAATTGATGTGCAGCCAATCAAACCCACCGCCGCGTCCGCCGCCTCCTGTGTTCTTAATTGCACTTTTCGCAGCAGCGGAGAAGCCGAATTCATCAATGTGATCGCTCGCCAGCCATTCCCAGAGGATGTCTCCGTTTGATGAGATCTCAATAAGCCGGTCGTCTTCAAGCGCGGCGGGAGACACTTCACTTCGGGTGTGGTTGGTGTGTGTCAGTAATAGCGTCTTGCTGCCCTGAATCGCAGGCTGGACGCCGGGCGAATAGTAGCCGGCCGGAAAGTCGTCCCGCTGCCAGTCGTGATGCTGGCGCGTTGCCCATACTGTGCTGCCGGTGTTGGTTTGAATTTGCTGGTTGTGATCGAAGCGCCACAGCACATTGCCGTTGAAATCGCGTTCGACGAGTTCGAGAGATTCCTGATGCGGTGGGTTGTTCCCATTGGCTGCCATGACGACGCCATTTGGAAAAATGCGAGCCGGACCGCCGGCAGAATTGACGAAGCCACTCCATTGCTTGACAACGTTGCCATTCATATCGATCACGATGGCGGCCGGGGTCCCCAGCGGCGAGAGCACCGTAAAACCGCTCCATGCACGACTCGGGTCGTAAATCGTCGTGCCCGTCGGAAAAACGGACTGTGCTGCAACGGCCAAAACGAGTGCCGCCAGGCTGAAAACGATTGCGCTAAGTGTTTGAGTACATCGCATCATGGCATCGCTCCTGATTTTATCCACGGCATTATATGACCGGTCGAGATGGATAGCTAACTCGGCCGTGTCGCCAGAACAACACCTGCGAACAGCAGCACCGCGCCGATAAGATTTGTCGTACTGACGGTTTGGACAGGCGATCCGAGCATTCCGTAATGAGACATCACCATGCCTGCCAAAACCTGGCCCGCGATCAGGGTCAGCATCACGGTCGACGCACCCGCCTCGGGAATCAGCCAGGCGATGGCGAAGACGAGCGTCGCGCCGAAGAGACCCGCCGTCAGCAGCAGAGGATGGACACCCTTTATCGGATCGAGCGCACCTTGCCGCCATCCGCTCAGCCCGATCGCTAACGCCCCGACAGCGCCAATGCACCAGAAGAGCGCATTGCCCACACGAGGATTATTGATCGCTGCGCCCACCTTGCCGTTCATCGCAAGGTGCACGGCAAGTACGACTCCCAGCACCATCCCGAACAGGTACAAATGAACTTTCATGGTTGCACTCTCCTTGAAATATGTCGCTAAAGCTCCGGCATCATGATCCGTTCCTCGATGCCCCGTCAAGCATTGCAGGGGTTCGGTCGTGGCTTTGCCATTGATCATATGTTTGGGGACTCAGTCAAAAATATGGAACGCATCATTCCGGTCCACTACGCGGGGGATAACCGGATTGTCACGCTGGCCGAGGTCCGCCGCGTCGCCGGCCGGAATTGAAAGCTCCAGCGAGTCGTTGTGGTTTATTATTCAATCTAAATTCCGGTTCATCAAGGAGCAATAGGTGAAGCTGAAACAATCCGTCCTGTTCGCTGCGATGATCGCAGCACTATCGGCGACGTCCGCACTTGCACATCATGGGACCGCAACGTCGTACGATCAGACAAAGACCCTGACCGTAAAAGGAACCATTTCTCAATTCCTGTGGCGAAATCCGCACACGGCTCTGTTTGTCGCCGTTAAGGACGAGCAAGGCAAGACGTCGGAATATGCCGTCGAAATGTGGAGCCCAAGCCTGATGGTCAAGCAGGGCTACGCTCGGACGACGTTCAAGGTCGGCGATCAAATCACGCTGGAAGTTCATCCTTCCCTTGCTGGGAAACCGGTTGGTGAATGTCTGGGGTGCAAGCTCCTGATAAACGGCAAGGATCCCCGCAACAACAGGACTGCACCATGAAGCCTGTTATTGCTTTGATCTACTGCATTCTTTTCGCAAGTGCCGCGACGGCACAAGTCCAGAAGGCGCCAGCCGATATCAATGGCATCTGGGTACGCGGAGGAGGCGGAGCCGGCGGACGGGGCTCGGCGGTCAGCCAGTGGAGTCCTGAACAATTACCATTCACGCCCGAAGGTCTCAAGCAACTCAATGCCAATAAGCCCGGAAAGGGACCGCGCGCCGTTCCGCCGGCCTTCGGAAACGATCCGATGGGCGGTGCCAATCCTCCGGGGCTTTACCGAACTTTGATTTACAATCGGCCGTTCGAAATCATTCAATTTCCGAATCGTGTGGTGCAGCTTTTCGAATGGGCTAAAGTCTGGCGCGTCATCTGGACTGATGGCCGCGCGGTTCCAGACGATATTGCGGAGGGGCCGTTCTGGTATGGTCACTCGGTGGGTAAATGGGAAGGCGATACCCTCGTCGTTCATACCCTCGCCCTTGATGAACGGGCATGGCTCGATGAATGGGGAATCCCTTACAGTAGTGAAGCCAAATTCGAAGAACGGTGGCGTCGTACCGCACCGGATAAGCTGGAACTCACGCTGAAAGTCACCGATCCGGTGTATTACACCAAGCCATGGACAAGCGATGCGAAGGTGTACTCGCTGCAACCCAAAGGCGAACTGATCGAAATGATCTTTGCACCCATCGACGAAAAGGAATTCAACGACCGCGTTCGCGATCCTGCTGCCGGAAAAGACTAGAGGCACAGCTCCGAAGGAGGGACACCTCCAATCTGAGTCCATCTCAACGTCGCGAAAGATCGATTTTGAACGGACTATCCGCCGCACAAAAAAAGCCCCCGGCTTGCGCAGGGGGCTTTTTTCAGTTCGCGAATAAGGTGCTTATCGCCTTACCGTAATGCTGGCTTGAGTACCCGAGTTAAACTGATCCATGCCAATGCCCTTGGGGGCGGTCGGGATCACCAGTTTCACCCAGACGGCATCCGGACCCTTGAAATAAGAAGTCTCGGTCGCCTTGCGCAGGGCGTCGATGCTGTCCTGCTGCTTCCCGGAGGTTGCGTTGGCGAAACCCGGCAGCTCGAACACGACCCATGAGTCTTTGGCCATTTCGGTCAAGCTGAACGAAACTTCCGGTCTTTCG
>DATMZQ010000054.1:0-4697 GCA_035573615.1 Burkholderiales bacterium
CGCGATCGAACACTGCCGCGCCGGAATCGGTGTCTGGCAATGGGCCAGCAACGACGAAAGTGGTGAGCCGGATGTAGTCATGGGCTGTTGCGGCGACGTGCCAACGCTCGAGACGCTGGCGGCGGTCGACTTCCTGCGCCAGCAGCTTCCGGATTTGAAGATTCGCGTCATCAACGTGGTCGATCTGATGACATTGCATCCGCAGAGCGAGCATCCCCACGGATTGAGTGACGAGACCTTCGACCGCATGTTCACCCGCGACAAGCCAGTGATATTCGCGTTCCACGGCTATCCGGTCCTGATCCATCGCTTGACGTATCGGAGGTCAAATCAGGAGCGCATTCATGTGCGAGGGTTCAAGGAGAAAGGCACGACCACGACGCCATTTGACATGGTGGTGCTGAACGATCTGGACCGTTTTCACCTGGCGGCGGATGTGATCGAGCGCGTGCCAGTGCTAGGCGAACGCGCGGTCCTGGCACTGCAGGTGCTGCGCGCGGAACTGCTCAATCACAAAGCGTACATCGAAAAGCATGGCGAAGACCTGCCCGAAATCCGCAACTGGAAATGGCCAGGGGCTGTTTCAGGCGCTTGTTAGGTCGCGGAGTCACAAGCTACTCAAACTGACGGCGGCGGCGTGATGCCAATCAACGTGGTGTCCAGGCAAATGCGGCGGATTCTCGGATAGCGATCCTGAATCGCTTTTCTGAAACGGGCTACTGCAGCGCGGATATCGTGCACATCGGTATCCGGGCGAAAACGCAAATCGATCGCGAGCAGGACGTCTTCCGGACCGAGATACAGCGTCAGCAAATGGTTTACCTGTTGCACCGCCGGATCCGCGGCCACAATCCTGCGCAATTCGGCCAGCGTGGCGGGCTCCATGCCTTCGCCAACCAGCAGTCCCATGCTTTCGTACACCATGATTACGGCACTGACGCAGAGTAGTACGCCGATGAGCACGGAAGCCGCACCGTCCAGCCAGGGAAGGTTGAACAACGCACTGAAATAAATGCCGGCGAAAGCGAGAACGAGGCCCAGCAGCGCGGCGGTGTCTTCCAGCAGCACGGAAAAAGTCGTCGGGTTCTTGCTAACCACGATGGTTTCCATGATGCCGCGTCCCTGGCGCTGTTCCTTGCGGAATGCCTTCCAGCCGAAATACCAGCTGCTTCCTTCGAATATGCCGGCCGCACCCAGCACTGCATAACTCCACCATGCGGCCTCGGGCGCTTTTCCCCCGATCATATGCATGATGCCGGTGACGATCGACATGCCTCCGCCCAGCCCGAAAATAAGAATGCCGACCACCAGAGTCCAGAAGTAGAGCTCATGTCCGTAACCGAGCGGATGATGCTCGTCCGGCGGCTTAAGGCTGCGGCGCATGCCATAGAGCATCAGCACGCCGTTGCCAGAATCCACCAGCGAGTGAATCGCTTCCGATAACATTGCCGAACTGCCGGAGAACGCAGCTGCGACTAACTTCGTGGCAGTGACAAGCAAATTACCAACGATGGCCGCGACTACGGATTGTGTTGTTTCAGCAGCCATGTATATCCCCTGATCAATATACGTAATGTCGGTACGCGTGATTGCGTGCCCGGCACGGGATCGTTCCGCATTCCGGTGGACCATGCGGCAATTCCGCGCCCGGTCACTGCTTCGCAGTCTGGCCGAGCTACGTTGTGCGATACTGCCCATCAATTCCGGATCGCTGTCATTTCTCCTTAGAACACTTCAGATGCATAACTCCGCATGAGTCTGGATATCCGCTGGCTCATTCCGGCGGCTATTTACGCCGTGGCGCCGCAATGCATGGCTGCGAAATACATGAGCGTGGATCAGGCGATGGAGCAGATTTTTCCGTTCGCTGACGAATACGTCACAAAAGCGCTGCAGCTTACAACGGAGCAGACGCAGGAAATCGCCAAACTTTCGCGAGTAGCAGGACACACGGGGCAACCGCAAGTCTGGCAAGCAATGGCGAAAGGCAGGCTGATCGGATGGTTCTTCGTGGATCAGGTCATCGGCAAGCATGAATTGATTACGTACGCGCTTGGCGTAAACAGCGACGGCAGCGTGCGGCAGTTGCAAATAATCGAGTACCTCGAGACGTACGGCTCCCAAGTGCGCTATCCCAATTGGCGCGATCAGTTTGTGGGCAAGACGGTCAAAAATCCGCTGCAAATCGATAGCGACATCGACAACATCACGGGCGCGACGCTTTCCGCTCGCCATTTGACCGATGGGATCAGGCGCCTTTTATTCCTCCACCAATCGGTCTTGCGCTGACAGTTTGCAGCGATTGCCGCCCGTTGTCTCTTCCGATCGGCAACCGGCCAGCATGCGGCTGGATTGGATCAAGGCCTGCGCGCCGGTACCACTGATCGGACTTCGCGAATTTCCTGCACCAGCGGAATTGCCGCGCCGATGAAGGGAAGCTTCGGATTGTCCCGGCAATATTTGTCGATATAGAGCGCCAGCGCAACCCTGTCTGGCATTTTGTCCAAAGCCACCTGGTTCGCGGAATTGCCGAAGTTGTAGCCCGAGACAAAGCCGCGGAACCAGGCTTCATAAATGGCCCTGGATAATTCGTTATTCTTGGACAGGGCCCACTCCGCGCATGAAGTGTCTGCGAAGCTGAAAACGTTTACGTCGGGCGGCCCCTGAGCAAAGGCAACTGCTGTGTTAGCGCAGGCAAGGAGCAGTCCAATCAACAGCCGCTTCACTGCAACCCAGCGTCTCGTCCAATCGATGCCTGGCTTCCTCGGAGAAGCAAATGACGTCCGGAATGCCGGTGCATCTGCATACGGCATGCCAGGCGAATTTACGATGAAAGCTGTTCCTCTTAACATATTTTCGTAGCTGGATAGGAAACTACATGCGGAGCGGCAAAAAAAGCATTGGACCAAGCAGGTCTTCGCGCTAAACGTATCACAAAAGAATATTACGGCTGTGCACAAGCCATGATCCGATGTTCGCCAACGAAGCCCGGTTTGTTGAAACCTCCGGTGGCAAGGAACTGGTGCGCGGCACGGGCGGTCTTACTTTGCCGCGCCACGGATCGTGACCATCCGCGTCCAGCTCTTTGGGCCAATGGCGTGGACATCGACTTGGGGACATTCAATGATCTGGCTGGCGCAGCAGGCAAAACCCGATCGCGAGCCGGCTTCGGCAGGGCGCTCTCCACCCGCAAACCAGAATTTACTCACCAAAGGAACCGCGTTACGCAATATTCCGCCGCGCAGGGCCTGGTTGACGTTCGTGATCATCCTGGTCGTGAACTATTTTCTGGCGAGGCTCCTGTTTCCGAATCCTGACGCGCCGATCACCGTGCCGTATACGATTTTCAAGGAGGAGGCCGCGAAGGGTAATGTCAAGGCCATCTACAGCAAAGGAGCGAGCATCGAAGGGCGTTTCGCGAAGCCGGTCACGTGGCCCGCGGCTGGCGAGAACACTGCAGTGCCTGGGCACGCTGCGCAAATTGAGCCGCGGACCGGGGATACCTTCATTACCGAACTGCCGGCATTTGTCGATCCAGGCCTGGAGACTTTCCTTATCAATCAGCACGTCGAAATCAGCGCGGTGCCGATTCGCAGCGGCAACTCATTGGGAAGTTTGCTGCTCGGATTCGGTCCGGCCATTCTGATTATCGGTTTTTACGTCTGGCTTTACCGGCGGGCTCAGCAAGGTGGCGGGATGGGAGGGGCATTAATGGGCATCGGCAAAAGCAAAGCCAGACGCTATGACCAGGAAGCCGGGACCAGAGTCACCTTCGACGACGTAGCGGGCATCGATGAAGCCGAGAATGAATTGGTGGAAATTGTGGATTTCCTGAAGGCGCCTGCGAAGTACACCCGCCTTGGCGGCAGCCCGCCGAAAGGCATTCTGCTGATCGGCGCACCTGGAACCGGCAAAACGCTGCTGGCAAAAGCCGTCGCAGGGGAAGCCGGGGTGCCGTTTTTTTCCATGAGTGCGGCTGAATTCGTTGAGATGATTGTCGGCGTGGGCGCTGCGCGAGTGCGCGATCTGTTCAAGCAAGCGCGAGAACATGCACCCGCGATTATTTTCATCGACGAGATCGATTCGATCGGCCGCTCGCGCGGCCAGATCGCGCTCGGCGGTTCGAGCGAACAAGAGCAGACCTTGAACCAGATACTGACTGAAATGGACGGGTTCTCCGGTCGCGAAGGCGTCATCGTGCTGGCGGCGACCAATCAGCCGGAAGTGCTGGACAAAGCGTTGCTGCGGCCCGGCCGCTTTGATCGGCGTGTTGTCGTCAATCTTCCGGATAAGACCGGACGGGAAGCGATTCTGAAAGTGCATACCCGCAAAGTGCCGCTGGCCAACGATGTCGATCTCTCGCGACTGGCGGCGGCAACGCCAGGGCTTTCCGGCGCCGACCTGAACAATCTTGTTAACGAGGCCGCCCTGCTGGCCGCACGCCGGGAGGAGGACCAGGTACGCGACAAAGATTTCCTCGACGCACTGGAAAAGATCGTGCTCGGACCTGAGCGTCCTCTTTTGCTCAGCCGCGAAGATCGTGAACGCATTGCCTATCATGAAAGCGGACACGCGATCCTCGGCCTGGTCGTGCCCGGTGCCGATCCAGTGCACCGGGTCACCATCGTGCCGCGCGGACAAGCGCTCGGCGTGACGTATCAGCGGCCTCAGTCGGATCGTTACAACTACCCGGAAAA
>DATMZQ010000055.1:0-2756 GCA_035573615.1 Burkholderiales bacterium
CGGGAGGTTTGTAAGCAGCGGAAACAGGCCTTGCCTTTTGCCTCGCTCGCGTATTTTCAACTGCCGCCGCGTCAGCGCTCGGACGACGTATAGTCGTGTTCCATAAAGCCCGCCGCTGCCGAGCGGCGCCTGGTTCATCGAGTTCCGATTTGCATCCGGCGGGCGCAAGCAGTCGTATATGCAACATGCGCAATGCGGCATCCCACCTGGAATTGACCGGGAACGTTCCTGTGCGATCGGGAGCCCAATCTAGTAACCGAAGTTTCCTGTTGAAGGACTAACCATGAATAGACGTCAATTGCTTGCGAGCATTCCTGCGCTCTTCATCGGATTGCCGGTGCTCGCCAGGGAAAACAGTGCGGGCACCCTGGTCAAAACCAAAGCGGAATGGAAAACCCTGCTGCCCGAGACGAGCTACCGGGTGCTGTTCGAGGAAGATACCGAACGCCCGGGCAGCAGCCCGTTGAACAAGGAAAAACGCGCCGGCACGTTCGTGTGCGTCGCATGTTACCTGCCGCTGTTCGGAGCCGACACGAAGTACGACAGCGGCACCGGCTGGCCGAGTTTCTTCGATCACCTGCCGGGTGCGCTCGGCACGAAAAAGGATCGGACATTGATCTGGACGCGCACCGAATACCATTGCGCGCGCTGTGGCGGGCATCAAGGCCATGTCTTCGACGACGGCCCGCAGCCTACCGGACTGCGTTACTGCAATAACGGCGTGGCGCTGCGCTTCGTGCCGAAGGAAGAAAAGCTTCCCGCGTTGCGCACCTGAAGCGCCCGGACCGGGATCGCTGCCCCGCGTAGTCTGCGCTCGCCGCGACCGCCGGAAGCGCTCTCAGCCGGATCCTGCCACATGCGCTCCTAGCGCATCGTCGCCAGACACTCGATCTCGACCCTTGCCTTGAATGCCAGGCCGTTGGTCGCAAACGCGCTGCGCGCCGGCATGCGATCGGCCGGAAAATAGGTGCGATAGACCTCATTCATCGCCGCCCAGTCGCTGATGTCGAGCAGCATCACAGTGCATTTCACTATGTGCTCGAAGTCCGAACCGTAACGATCGAGCGCGCCCTTGATGTTTTCCATGACTTGCTTCGTTTCCGCCTGGATGCCGCCGGGCACTACATTGTTGGTGCCTGGAATGCGCCCGGTGAATCCGGACAGGTACAGCATATCGCCGACCCGGACCGCTTCGGAAAACGGCCGCTTCAGCACGGTTGTGGCCGGCGACGTCAGGTACTCCGGCTGCACCCGCTCGTCGTTCGACTCGCGCTGGGCGTGCACGTTGTGGGAGAACGCGAAACAAAGGTAAACGATGCTTACGCAACACGGGATCCTGTTCATGGCGCACTCCTGTAGGCGGATTCAGTGGTACCGCGGATAGAAAACGGGGCTGCATGCCCTGTCGTTTATTGATTCGGTGTTCGCTTGACCGCGCCCCATTAGTCAGCCAGCGTTGCGTGAGGCCAGCACAGTGTCGATCCAGTCGGCCAGGGTGTCCAGCAACACGGACATTATCTGCGCATCCGTGCGCCCGGTACGCGCTGGCACATGAAACGAGTGATTTGCATCCTGGAACGGCACAAGAGACGCAGTTGCACCGAGTTTCCCGATGAGCGGCTCGAGCAGCGAGAAATCGGCAAACTCATCGCGCGTACCCTGCAGGAACAGCATTGGAATCCGGATTTCGTAAAGATGCTGAGCGCGCTCGTCAGACGGGCGGCCCGGTGCATGCAAGGGAAAGCCGAGAAACACCAGCCCGCGCACGCCGGGCAGCGGGGCGGCCGCTTGCGCCTGCGACGTCATGCGACCACCAAACGATTTTCCGCCCGCGAACAGCGGCACTAGCGGCAGCAGCCGGCCCGCGTGTGCAACCGCAGCGCGCACCGTGGCTTGTGCGGTCCTCGGGCTGTCCGGTCGCTTTGAACCTTTGTCCATGTAGGGAAAGTTATAACGCAGCGTGGCAATGCCACGCTGCGCGAGTTCGTTAGCGGCGGCAGTCATGAAAGGATGCGTCATGCCCGCGCCGGCACCATGCGCCAGGATATAACATGCGCGCGCACGGTTAGTTGATTGCAGCAGGCCGCTGACCTGCTGGCCGCCTTCGATTTCGATGCTGACCGGTTGCGCGTTTGCGGCGGCCATCACGCGTGTTTACGCACCGGCTCCGATACGATGGCGAATTGCATCAGCGCCTGGGCGTACGCTGGCGCAGTCGGCTCATGCATGAAATAGGCAAAGACTTCGCTCCATTGCGTGCCACGCAAGCGCTCTGCCCATTGCTGAAGATCGCTTTCCGTGTAGGTCTCCAGCCGCAACCTGACGTAACCCCATCCGGTTGTTTGCACCAGGGGCGGTGCGCTGGCGTCTTCGCGCTCGGAAAGACACAGCGCCGCGCCGGCAGTTTGCAGCGCTTCGTAAACCTCGTCGGCAAACCAGCTGTCATTGCGAAACTCGAACGCTGCCCGGTGTCCCTCGGGCAGCAGTTGCAGAAATGCATTGAGTCGCGGCAGATCTTTTTTGAGATCGGGGGGCAACTGAAACAGCACCGCTGCGAGCTTGCCGCCAAGCGATTCCAGGCAGCGGTAGAGATAACCAACCGAGTCTGCCGCGGAGTCGGCCTTCAAACGCGCCATGTGGGTAATGCGCCGCGGCGCTTTGATGGTAAACCGGAAATGCTCCGGCGTAATCGCGGCCCACATTTGCAGCACCGTGGGGTTCGGCATTCGATAGAACGTGTTGTTGATCTCCACGGT
>DATMZQ010000056.1:0-2789 GCA_035573615.1 Burkholderiales bacterium
AGCCAGGGGTTTACGGTATTATTGGCCAGCACCGCGGTCGCCGATGCGATGCGGGCCAAGCCGCCCGGCATAAAAAGCATAACGAGGAGGAGCCGTCATATGGCTGGATTTCTGAATAAAGAACGCACCATAGCGGGACCAACGTTCAATCGCTGGCTGGTACCGCCGGCGGCACTCTGCATTCACCTCTGTATCGGCATGGCCTACGGTTTTTCGGTGTTCTGGCTGCCGTTGACCAAGGCGCTGGGTATCAGCAAATCGATCGAATGTCCGGCGGACATCAGCTGGGTCGCAGAGTTGTTCACGACGACTTGCGATTGGGATAAGCCGATCCTGGGCTGGATGTATACACTGTTTTTCGTCTTTCTCGGATCCTCTGCGGCACTCTGGGGCGGATGGCTGGAACGCGCGGGGCCGCGCAAGGCCGGCGTGGTCGCTGCCGTGTGCTGGTCAGGCGGGCTGCTGATCTCGGCAGTCGGCGTCTATACCCACCAGTTATGGCTGATGTGGCTTGGTTCCGGCGTGATCGGTGGCATCGGGCTCGGATTGGGCTACATTTCTCCGGTATCGACGCTGATCAAGTGGTTTCCCGACCGGCGCGGCATGGCCACCGGCATGGCGATCATGGGCTTCGGCGGTGGTGCCATGATTGGCTCCCCGCTGGCCGCAAAATTGATGAAGTACTACGCCACGCCGACGTCCGTCGGCGTCTGGGAAACCTTCGTCACCATGGGCGTGATTTACTTTGTGTTCATGATGGTCGGTGCGCTGTCCTATCGCGTGCCGCCGACCGGTTGGAGGCCATCTGGCTGGACACCACCGGTTACCGCCGGCAACACGATGATCACGAGCCAGCATGTGCATCTGAGGAATGCGCACAAGACCGCGCAATTCTGGCTGTTGTGGGGCATCCTGACGCTAAACGTGTCGGCAGGTATTGGCGTGATCGGCATGGCCTCGCCGATGCTGCAGGAAATATTCGGCGGCGAGCTGATCGGGCTGAATCTGAGATTCGATGAGCTCAGCAAAGAGCAACTCGGTCAGATCGCTGTTATCGCGGCCGCATTTACCGGCCTGCTGAGCCTGTTCAACATTGCAGGACGGTTCTTCTGGGCCTCACTGTCCGATTACATCGGCCGCAAGGCGACATACTTTGTATTCTTTGTACTCGGTTTTATCCTGTACGCGTCGGCGCCGTGGGCCGGGCATGCGGGGCACCTGGCGTTGTTCGTCGGATTTTTTTGCATCATCCTGACCATGTACGGTGGCGGCTTTGCCACGATCCCGGCCTATCTGGCAGACATCTTCGGCACGCAAATGGTGGGCGCCATTCACGGGCGTTTGTTGACGGCATGGTCGACCGCTGGCGTACTGGGACCAGTCATCGTCAATTACATCAATGATTATCAGATCAAGCATGGCACGCCAAAAAGCGCCGCGTACGATACGACGATGTATATCCTCGCGGGCTTGCTGATCGGCGGCTTCATTTGCAATCTGCTGGTGCGGCCGGTGAAGCAGAAATGGTTCATGACGGATGCCGAACTCGAAGTGGAGCGCAAGCTGGCACATGATGCGGCAGCAAAAAGCGCAGTCGGCGGGGATGCATCCGCGGTCAGCGGCAAAGGCAGCAGGCGCGGTCTGGTCGCGCTGTTCTGGTTGTTCGTCGGTATCCCGCTCGCATGGGGTGTATGGACGACAATCACGAACGCGCTGGTGCTGTTCAAGTAAGGTTTTGGATGCCTTTTGGATAACCGGCCCGCAGAAATTCCGCGGGCCGTTTTATTTGCAAGGATGGAACGCATGAAGACCATACTCATTACCGGCGCGGCGGGCGATGTCGGAACCCATCTGCGCCGGGAACTGGCCGGTAAATATCATCTGCGATTGTCGGACATCAAGCCGGTCAAGGACCTGGCAGCAGGTGAACAATTTGCTCCTGGCGATATTGCAAAAATCGCGCACACACTGCGCATTACTCGAGGTGTTGATGCCATCGTGCACCTCGGCGGTTTTTCCGTCGAAGGTCCGTGGGACATGATCTTGCGGGCCAATATCGTCGGCTGCTACAACATGTTCGAGGCCGCACGCAGGAACGGCGTGAAGCGGGTGCTATTCGCCTCCAGCAATCACGCCACAGGCTTCTACAGGCGCGATCAAAAAATAGATCACTGCGTGCTGACCAAACCGGACAGCCGTTACGGCGTCTCCAAGGCCTTTGGCGAGCAGCTGGGCAGCCTATACGCCGACAAGTACGGTATGGAAATCTTCTGCATGCGCATCGGCAATGTCACGGTCGCGCCCCCGGACAAGCGCCGGCTGTCGAACTGGATCAGCCCGGGCGACATGGCACGGCTGGTGTCAGTGGGGATCGACCATCCGGATATTAAATTCGAAATCGTCTATGGCGTTTCCGACAACCGGCGCAGCTGGTACGACAATTCGAACGCTTACCGCCTCGGGTACCGACCGAAGGACGACGCCGAGCGCTTTGCCGCAGAAGTGTTGGCTAAAGAACAGCCCGGCGATCCGCGTGCTGAACTGTTCCAGGGTGGCAATTTTGTTTTCGCTGAAATTGGCGGTGATCCGAGCCGCGCCGTGCCCAAATTGAAGGTATCTGCTGTTCAATCGAGGCGAAGCACCAAGAGCACAGGATCGCGCAAGCCGAAGGCAGCGCAAATGAAAAAGCCGGCAAAACGCAGCAAAACCAGACGCTGATCTTGACTGCCATCCTGCTCACGCATCCGCCTCAAGTCCGGCAGCATTACTACTGCGACGAGGCCCTCGCT
>DATMZQ010000057.1:0-3131 GCA_035573615.1 Burkholderiales bacterium
CGCCTGTATTTGCCGTTTGGAGGCGGTTTCGCCCACTCCCATCACCGCAATCAGGGACAGCGCCTGAAAAGCGCCAATGCCTATGAACACCCAGCCAGGATGATGTGCGTCCATGAGCAGGCCAAACATTAGTGGGGCGCCGGAAAGCCCGATGTCCAGTCCGGAATACACCACGCCGTAGACGCGGCCGGTCGCATTTTTCGGCGCGGCCGCTCTTACCAACAGGTCGCGCGATGGGCCCGCCACGCCAGATCCGAATCCAAGTGCACCCAATAGCAAGATCACCATCGCTGCCGGCGGAACGGTGCTTGCAACCAGTACCGACACGCTGGCAGCTGCGGCGAAGGAAACAGCGATCACTCGGTCATGCTGTTGGAACCGGGCAGCCAGAAAACCCCCGGCCACGATGCCGCCTGCACTGCCGAGCATATACGCCGTGATGCAGGCCGTCGCATACGTAAGCGGTACTTCATAGAGCTCGCGCAGCGCTGTGGCGGCAAAGCTTTGGATACCGCCGAACGATATAGAGGAGATGAAGAAGAAGGCAAAACACATCCACACCGCTGGAACTTTCATGAAGCCGAGAGTCGTGTTTACGGCCGCTTTTTTCTTCGCTGATTCCGCCACCGCCTCCCCGACTTCCCGAGGATCGAGCAGGTCGCGGCAAACGATTAATACCGTCATCACTGTAAATGCCAGCACTCCCGCCGCTGCCAACGCAACGCGCCAACTGGAAATGCTTGCGATGCCGGCCAGAAACAGGGGCGCGACAGCCCAGCCCAGCGTACCGGTCAGTCCGTGGACGCTGAACGCATGGCCGAGGCGCGGAATGCTGACGCGACGGTTCAGCAGCGTGAAATCTGCCGGGTGGAATACGCAGTTTCCCAAGCCGGCTACGCCCGCAAAGAACATGAGCATTACATAGGTCTGGCTTGCAGCCAGACCTAGTGCCGAAATGCCAAGCAATGCAATGCCCCCGAACAGCACGCGCAGAGCGCCAAAGCGGTCTACCACGAATCCGGCAAGCGCCTGTCCGACGCCCGAGACGATGAAAAACACGCTCATCAGCAGACCAAGCTCCGCATAGCTCACACCGAAAGCCTCTTTCAGCCAAGGGAATAGCGGTGCGAGTGCGAGATGAAAAAAATGCGAGGTGCCGTGCGCCAGGCCTACCAGGCCAATAACCTGGGCGTCGCGGCGAAATGAAGGAATAGTTGCGCCAGTCATGGTTTTCGGAGGCAAATTCAGCACGACACCTTAGAGCAACGCGTTGGGCGAGGCAAGGCAGGCGTTGCGGTGCGCCTTGACCCCGGCTACGGCGTGGAGGTATGTTTCGCCCAATCTCGTACAGCCTTCCTGCGGACTATGGCCGCAGCATCGGACACGTGGCGACTGGACTGTTAACCGCAAAGCAAGCAGCCTTCCGGGACGGATACCGGCGCAACATTGCTTCCTGGTACAACGGATGGGGACATCTGCTATCGATCTTCGTTCCCGGCGTGGCCGTCATTTGGTTCTGCGTCGCGCATGTGCAGCAGCCAACCCTCTGGGAAGTATTGTTTGTCATTCCAGTGCTGGTGTTCTACAACTGGAACGAGTGGTGGCTGCATAAAAACGCAATGCATCGCCCCATCAAGGCTATCGGCGGCATTCTGCTGCCTGTCTACCACCGCCATACCCATCAGCACCATCAGTATTTCACCGCACAAGTCATGACTTACGATACCAATCGCGAATGGCGCATCGTGCTGTTCCCGCCTTATGCGTTGCTCGTGTTCATGGTGATGACATTGCCGGCGGCGTTGTTTGTGGGCCTGCTGTGGTCGCCGAACGCCGGCTACATACTGATGATGCTGACGCCGATGTATTACCTGAACTACGAAACGTTCCATTTGTGCTGCCACGTTCACGACAATTGGTTTGTTCGTAATTGTCCTTTGGTGAACACCATCCGCCGTCATCACGCGGCACACCACAGTCAGCCGATCATGATGGAACGCAACATGAATCTTACTTATCCGGTTGCCGACTGGTACATGGGTACCAGCGATCTCAAGCGCGGCCTGCTCGGGCATCTGTTCAACGGCTACAGCACGCGGTATGTCAAGAAAGAGTACGCAGCGGACCAAGGCGCTGAGCTCGACGGTCGCGTCGTAACTTCCTGAACATCGGGATTCCCTGACAAAAAGAGCCTCAAGGGGAAGGGAGGATGGGCGCTTTCGGGCGCCCATCCGTTTTTTCGGCCGGCAAAATGCTCGGTTGATTCATAATGGCAAAGAATGGACCTGCAGGAATTTACCTTAACTACATCCCACGATGTGCCCCCGGTGGGATTGATGCCAGTGCTGGAAGCGTTGTGGTATCTGCGCAAAGGCAATTGGGACCGCGCGCATGCAGTCGTGCAGGAGCACGAGGACGACAAGGCATACGCGCTGGTCCATGCACACCTGCACCGCGTTGAAGGCGACCTGGCCAATGCCGGCTATTGGTACCGTCGTGCAGGGAAAAGTGTCTCGAACATGGCGCTTGAAGAAGAATGGCAAACATTGGCAGTGCATTTTCTTCGGGAGAGCACTTGACCGCTTTCAATATCCGTGTGGATCCTGTAACGCAGTCAGCGCCGCCGCTCCTGGCAAGCCCGCTGGGGTTCGGCCGGCATTTCACCGGCCGCATGTTTACTCAACAGTACACGGCGGGAAGAGGCTGGCACAACGCAGCCATAGGACCTTATCAGCCTCTGCTATTGGATCCCGCAGCCCAGGTTTTTCATTGCGGGCAGATGATATTCGAGGGCACCAAGGCTTATCTTCGGCCGGACGGCAATATCAACCTGTTTCGCGTAGAGAAGAATGCCGAGCGATTCAATCTCTCGGCCAGGCGCCTGGCCATGCCCGCTGTGGACATCGATCAACACATTCAGGCCATCGCGGAACTAGTCAAGCTGGAACGTGGTTGGGTGCCAAAACAGGACGGTGCGGCGCTTTATATACGGCCGGTGATGCTTGCGATCGAAAATACGCTGGAAGTGCGAGGCAGCCATAATTTTCTTCACTACATCATTCTGAGCCCGGTGGCGCCCTACTTTGCCGGCGGCTTCAAGCCGGTGTCAGTCCTGGTGTCCGATGATTATG
>DATMZQ010000058.1:0-4979 GCA_035573615.1 Burkholderiales bacterium
AGCCTGTATTCCACCGGATCTTCCACCGTAATGATCTTTCGTTCCGTCGTGTTCAATTCCTCCAAGGCGGCATAGAGGGTGGTGGTATTGCCGCTGCCGGTGGGGCCGGTGACCAGGACCATCCCGCTCGGCCGCTCAATGATTTCGCGCAACCTCAGCAGCATGCCGGGCGGCAAACCTATGGATCCGAGCTGCAGGATACCGCCGCTTTGATTCAGCAAACGCATCACGGCGGATTCTCCATGCTGCGTCGGCATGGTTGAAATACGCACGTCAATCGGGATGTTCCGGACTTTTACATGGAAACGGCCGTCCTGCGGCATGCGCCTTTCAGAGATATCGAGCCCTGACATGAGCTTCAACCGCAAGATCAGCGCCGCAGCAATTTTCGAATCGGCTTCCGCCTGGACATGCAACACGCCATCAATCCGAAAGCGAATAAGCACCTTGCTTTGCTGCGGTTCGATATGCACATCGGACGCCCGCACTTGCACTGCGTCCTCGAATACTGATTGCAGCAGCTTTACGACTGGTGCGTCCTCGGCTCCAGGGCTCAGCCCCAATTCACCGAGGTCGACCGATTCGCCAAGCTCAGCACCGAGTTCGGCCGCAAGGCCGCTGATTTCTTCGGTGCGCCGGTAAACCCTGTCGATCGTCTTCAACAGCAACGATTCGCTCACCACAGCGAGCTGGATGTCTCGCTTCAGAACGCGATTGATTTGGTCGTAACCGAAGAGGTCGGTCGGGTCGGCCATGCCGACTCGATAAAACGTCGCTGCGTCCTCCAGTACGATGGCTCGAAATCGCCGCGCCAATGTTTCAGGAAGAAGGTTTGCAACATCAGGACGGATATTGAAACGTTTCAGGTCGACGTAAGGAACCTGCAGCTGGCGTGCAAGTGCGCTTCCGAGTTGCTCTTCGGTAACGTATCCAGCGTCGACAAAGATGCGCCCGAGCTTTCGCCCACTGCGCTTCTGCTCATCGAGCGCGGATTGCAATTTGTCCGCTGTCAGCAGTTGCTGCTGAAGCAGAATCTCGCCCAGGCGAATTTTCTCGGGACGTCCCATGAAGGCTACCGGGCCAGCTCTTTCCGCATAACTTTAGGTAAATGTTGCAGCTTATTGAATTGCAAGATTAAACCTTAAATCATTTGAATTGCAACTAAATTGTTCGATATCGTCCTGTTTGAACCGGAAATTCCTCCCAACACGGGTAATGTGATCCGGCTTTGCGCCAACACGGGTTGCAGGCTGCACTTAATCGGGCCGTTGGGATTTAGGCTGGATGATCGTCAACTCAAAAGAGCGGGGCTGGATTACCACGAGTACGCTAGTGTTCGGGTTCACGCCAATTGGTTGGATGCGCTGAAGGCCATTCCTGGCCGCAAATTTGCCTTCAGCACCAAAGGGATAAATCGTTTCGACAGCGTGGACTTTCGTCCGGGAGACGCTTTTGTTTTTGGCCCTGAGACCCGCGGGTTGCCGGCCGAATTGTTGCAGAGCTTCGATCCATCGTTTCGGCTTCGGCTACCCATGGTGGCGCACAGCCGAAGCCTAAATCTTTCCAACGCCGTTGCTGTCGTGGTCTACGAAGCGTGGAGGCAGAACGGTTTCTCAGGTATGGCCAGTTAGCGCACGCTTTCTTGCTTGGGCCCGCGTTGCAACAGTTCGCTAACTAAATCTCGTGCGGAAGTCGAGCCGTTCAGCAATTCGAAAACGGCCGCCGTTATGGGCATGTCAATCTTCAGTTGGGCTGCCAGATGCAGAACCTCGCTGGCGCTGTGAACTCCTTCGGCTACGTGCCCGAGTTGAGCAAGGATCGCTGACAAACCTTCGCCGTTTGCCAGCTGAATACCTACGCGGCGATTTCTTGATAAATCGGAAGTTGCTGTCAGCACCAGATCGCCGGCACCCGCAAGACCCATGAAAGTGTCGGAGCGGCCTCCCAATCGCATCCCCAATCTGGTGATCTCTGCAAGACCGCGGGTGATGACCGCTGCACGTGCTGACGCACCCAGGTGCAAGCCATCGCAAACGCCGGCAGCAATCGCAATGACGTTTTTTACGGCGCCCCCCGTTTCGACGCCGATGACATCATCGCTTGAATAGACCCGGAATACGCCGGTATGTAATGCCTGTGATGCCAGCGCGGCGAATTTGTTATCCGAGGATGCCAGCGTGACGGCCGCAGGCAAACCCCGCGCGACTTCACTGGCAAAGCTGGGACCCGAAAGAACCGCGCGCCGCCGCGCGGGAGACAGTTCTTCTTCCGCAACTTGATGCGCGAACTTTGCCGTGCCCGGTTCAAAGCCCTTGCACAACCAAACCACACCCGCCGCAGGTGAGCTCGCCGCGATTAGTTTGAGGGTTTGTCTCAAGGCCGCCGTAGGAACGGCAACCACAATCATGTCGCCATGTTGCAGTGCCAGGTTCATATCAGGCGTAATCCGAACGTGCTGCGGAATCACCACACCAGGCAAATAGAGCGCGTTGATACGTTCTGTCACGAGACTACGGCATTGCGCCGGATCACGTGCCCATAACAAAATCTCATGATGTGGGGAAAGTGCGATGCCCAGCGCGGTACCCCAGGCGCCGGCACCCAGAATGGACAGCCTCATACGCCCCAGAGCTGACTTACTTTGACGAATCCGATGGCGCCATCAGCATGACGGACCTTGGCCCAGCCGGTCGCCATGCCAATCAATTCCAGGAAGACACCCTTTTCGGCAGTAAAAACGACCGGAGAATCCTCATTGGGATTTTGGCGCGCCTCTGCACCCGCGACCTTTATCATCACAGTATGCCGATCCGACAATCGCACGGTTTCAATCCAGGCAAATTCACCGGTGTCGTCCCGTACCTTGGTCCAGCCCTCCAACACAACGACGACTTCAACCGGATAGCCGCGCGAAAGAAGAAAAAGTTTTTGTGCTTTTGTGGACGGCGCATCGTACAGAATTGCTGCGGATTCGCTGACCGAGCGATATTCCAGAGCTGACACATTGGCGCTCACCAGCAGGCCCATCAGCGCCACCAACCGCAGCTTCACGATCATCGTGGAATCAATGCGTCGTCGCACCGGCTGCTGCTGACTGCACCCGGGCGTCACGCTGCGCTTGAAAAATTGCCTCGAAATTAACGGGATTCAGTACCACCGGCGCAAACCCCGCTCGCACTACGGCGTCTGATATGACTTCGCGCACGTATGGATACAAGATGTTCGGGCAGGTGACGCCCAACACGGGTTCCAGTTCGGTCTGTGGCACATGGCGTATTTGAAATACGCCGCCCTGGCTTGCCTCCACCAGAAAAACAGTCTTCTCTGCCAGTTTAGCGGTCACGGTCACGCTAACGACGACTTCGAAATAGCCTTCGTCGATCGGATTGGCGGCGCTGGTCATTTGGATTTCAATTTGCGGCGTATCCCGTTCCAGATAAATTTTCGGTGCATTTGGCACCTCCACCGAGAGATCTTTTACGAACAGCTTTTCGATCGAAAACACGGGCTGGTTAGGTTGTTGGCTCATGGTGGCTCTGGGCTGTTCGGATGATGAAAAGGGGCTCAGCTACGGGTCGGTTCGGGCGCCTGGTGCAACAAGGGGTCCAGCTCACCGGCTGCGTCCAGCGCCGCCAGGTCCTCAAAACCGCCGACATGTCGATCATCAATATAGATCTGTGGAACGGTTCTTCGGCCGGTGCGTTCCATCATTTCCGCGCGCTTTGCAGGCTGCGAGTCAATCCTGATCTTGGTGATGTCCGATACCCCTTTACTCTTTAACAGCCTCTCCGCAGCGATGCAATAAGGGCATACCGCCGTGCAATACATGCTGATGTGCGGCATCATTTCTCCACCGGCAAATTGGCCTGCTGCCATGCGCCGATGCCTCCCGCCAATACCACCACCTCGGCAAAACCTGCCTTCTTCAACTGCGTCGTCGCAGCATGGGACCGGTTCCCGGTCTGGCAAACGAGAACGGCAGGCCGGTTCTTGAACTTTTCCAGCTCACCGATGCGCTTGTCGAGTTGTGGTAAAGGAATATTTCTAGAGTTCGGTGCATGGCCCGCGCTGAACTCCGCCGGCTCCCGTACGTCGATCATTACGGCATTCTTGCGATTGAGCAACTGTACGGCTTGCATTGCGCCGATTTCCGGCACACCACTCAACCGCCGATTGATAAGGGGCCAAATCAGAATAGCGCCGCTGATTAATGCGGCCAACACCAGCCAGATATTGTTCAGCACAAATTTCACTTTTTAGCCTTTTCGTTTTGTTGCTGCGCATAGCTCAGTAAATCTTTCATTCCAGTCTGGCCCGATTTTTCCAGCGCTTGCGCCACCTTCAAAGCCTCTTCCCGGTCACTGGGATAATTAGCAACCGCCAGATCCCATTGTGCGCGCATCCCGGCATGGTCACCCGATAACGCTAGCAACAGCGCCTGGCGATAGGCAAAATCATTGGAAGGCTGAAAACGCATCGCACGTGCATTCAGCACGACTTTATCCTGAAGGAGTTCCTGGTTAAGCAACATGCGCCGGGCCAACGCGAACTCGATGAACGGAGCAAACAGGGAGGCACGTTGCATATCGAGCAGCACGCGAATGCTAACGTCGTCGGATCCCGTGGCCGATTCAGCTGGGACCGTACCCTGTAGCGACTGCATGGCGCGATAGTCAAGGCACACATTCGTGAATGCAAATGCACCCAGCACAACAGCCGCACACAGGACTAGCCTGCCACTTGACCCTTGAACTATCGCAGGCGCATCACGTTCCGCCGCGCCCATGATCATCGCAAAAAGCCCCAGAAAATACGCATACCACAGGGGATACTCTAGCATACTGTGGATCCCGAGCACTGCGATGGCCGCCAGCATCCACCATAGCGGAGAATCGATTTGGGCGCGTCGTAATGAAGCTCCCCACCAACCCAGGCCGCTCAACAGCAAGATTAATCCCGCAGCACCGAATTCCGCGGCA
>DATMZQ010000059.1:0-2049 GCA_035573615.1 Burkholderiales bacterium
AACGCACAGCAGCGCCCAGTTGAAGGCAGCGAACATGGCGAGGAAAGAGCGGCTCAAATCCAAGCGCAGAGCAAACTCAAAGAGCACGATGGCGACAGCTCCCATTAGGCACTGACGGAAGGTGTCACGCAGGATGATGCGCGGATGGGCGGCGTCAATGCGGTCATAAATCTGCCACCAGGTGCCGATCGCGACCCACATGATCATCGATCCGCCCAGCAGCAGCACGAGCACCGGCGAGTCTAAATGAAAATCGTGCTCGAGGGGAACGTGGTCCAGCAGAACGCGCACCCGGTAAGCCAGAAGAAAGGCAAGCGCGGTTAAGAGAATATCGGAGACGCCGAACAGCAGCCGGACTTTGCGATGGTGACCTCGAAACACGTGCGATGCCAGAATACCACCAAAGAGGGGACAGACGATATTTCCGTATTTCCCGGAAATATTTTCCGTCGGCGGCTATCCCTTTTCTTGCAACCAGGTACTAAGCGAACTTGATACTTGCGCCACGCAGGAGTTCGGGGTAGTATATTTCCAATCTATCGGAGGAAAGCATGAGTTGTCTGCAAAGATTTATCCCCGCCCGTCTGCCTGCGGTCAAGATTCGAAATGCGGCGGTCTCCCTCGGTGTCTCGGCAATTTTACTGACTCCGCTGACCTTCACGCATGCGCAGCAAGGCAAACCGATGGTGCCTAACCTGGCCGGCTTTCCGGACCCCAGCGGCGTGGTTCGGACTTACAGCGAGAATGGCGACATTGACCTCACCGGCCCGTTCTTCCAAAGTCTCGGCACCAATGGCCGCAGCTGCGGGACCTGCCATCAGCCGAGCGACGCCATGAGTGTTGCCGCCGCGCATGTGCAGACGCGCTTCGACCAGTCGCAAGGACTCGATCCAATTTTTCGCACCAACGACGGCTCGAATTGCGATCACAACATCGATGTTTCGACGCTGGCGGGCCGCTCTGCCGCGTATAGTCTGCTGCGGACCAGAGGAGTGATTCGCGTCGCGCTCGACGTGCCGGCAACCCGCGATTTCGATATTGTCAGCGTCAGTAATCCGTATGGTTGCGGTGAAACCAATGTCATTTCAATGTACCGACGTCCGCTACCGGCTGCCAACCTAATGTTTTTGAGCGCACTGATGTTCGACGGGCGCGAATCGTCGACGCAAACCGGGACCCTGCCGATCACGTCAGTCAACTATCCGCAGTCGCTGTTGAGCGATCTGGCGCATCAGTCGTTGGATGCCACCACCGGCCATGCGCAGGGCGTTGGACTGACGACCGCCCAGCAGCAAGCGATCGTAAATTTCGAAACCGGATTGTACACGGCGCAAGCTCAGGACCACGGGGCTGGAGACTTGGCCTCTGGGGGCGGCGAGGGAGCGCCGCAACCTATCAGCCATCAAAAGTATTACATCGGGATCAACGATCCGGTGGGATTAGACCCGGAAAACCCCGTCCCCTTGAATTTCAGCACCAGGATTTTTAGTATTTACGATGCATGGCAAAATGCGAAAAACCCGCAACGGCAGGCCATCGCGCGTGGACAGGCGATCTTCAACACCAAAGCCTTTACGATTACCGGGGTCGCGGGCCTGAACGGGTTTACGTTCTCCAATGGCGTCACCGGGCCCACAACCATCGTCTCCACTTGCGGGATCTGCCACGACTCCCCGAATGCCGGCAACCATTCCGTGTCCGCTGCTCTCGATATTGGAGTGGCCGACCCGCCTGGCGGCAACAATGTGCTGGACACGAGCTATCTTCCCGTGATCACGATCTGCCCAAAGGACGCTGCCACGCCCTGCGTGCAAACTACCGACCCCGGACGCGCCATGATCACCGGCAAGTTTGCCGATGTCGGCAAGTTCAAGGGACCGATCCTGCGTGGCTTGGCCGCTCGCGCGCCCTATTTCCACAACGGCAGCGCGCAAACGCTCCAGGATATCGTGAACTTCTACGACGCTCGCTTCCATATTGGCTTCACGGCTCGGGAGAAGTCGGACCTGGCGGCGTTCCTCAATACGCTGTGACCGGTTTCTCCTGAAT
>DATMZQ010000060.1:0-8389 GCA_035573615.1 Burkholderiales bacterium
TCCACCATACGCACCGGTTTGTCCGTCTTTGCCATGTCCTGGTCAGGTATGACGTGCAGGAAACTGGTGAACACTCCCAGCTCGGCATTGCGCTCGTAAGCGGAGCGGATAATCTGCACATCCCCACGGAAGAATACGTCATCACCACCTTGCGCGACTTCCGCAGTTTCGGAACGAATGGTTACCGGAGCACGTTGGTAATCAAAGTAAACGAGCTTGGGTAATTCAAGTTGAGTGCTATTGTCATCCGGATAATGCACCATCCGCTTCGCTGCCAGTGCATAACGACGCGTCCCGTCGGGGTTCATTTTGACCGCCGAAAAGCCTTCGATAATGAAATCGGGATCGTGGCGCGTGCTGCCGTCTGGCAAATGAGCCTGCGGCTGCACCTTGCGATCGAGCCAGAAACTTAACGACGCCAGCAGCGCCAATAAAATCAGAGGTGACCACGTGATGAGGCGATCATTCACGCTAGGTAAGTCCGCAACTGACTTTCCAAAGTTCCCCGTGCCAGCATCAGAAATTCGCAGGCTTCGCGCACCGCGCCGTGCCCCCCCGAAGCATTTGTGACGAAGTGAGCATGGCTGCGAACGATGTCCGGTGCGTTTGGGACGCTGAACGCAAGCCCGCACCGGCGCAGCACGGGAAGATCGGGCAGATCGTCGCCCATGAAAGATGTCTGCTCCTCGGCAAATCCAAGCTTGCGCAACAGCCGGTGATAAGCCTCCAATTTGTCATCAATGCCTTGCAATACGTGCGGTATTCCGAGCTCCTTGGCGCGCACTGCTACTGTTTGGGATTTCCGTCCGGAAAGCAATGCGGTGGCCACGCCACTGGCCGATAACAATTTCAGGCCGACTCCATCAAGAATGCTGAAGGCCTTGAGTACTTCGCCGCGTTCGCTCAAATAGAGCGTGCCATCGGTCAAGACCCCGTCGACGTCAAAGATTGCGAGCCGAATACGATTTGCTCGGGCACTCAATCTTTTGTTCATCTCACCACCGCTGGAATCTTGCGAGCTGCTCGATGTCTCGCATGACTAAATCACTTTTGCCCGCATGAGATCGTGCATATTCAATGCGCCGATCAGATTTTGGTCGTTATCCGTGACCAGCAACTGCGTAATTCGGTATTGCTCCATCTGATCGGCTGCTTCAGCGGCGAGTTGGTCAGGGCCGACGCAGCGCGGAGTGGGCTTCATCAATTTTTTCACACCGAGATCGCGCAAATCGTCGCCAGTTTCAAGTGCTCGACGCAAGTCCCCATCAGTGAAAATGCCAACGACGCGATTGTTACTGGTGATAGCGGTCATGCCCATTCCTTTCCTCGAAATTTCGAGAACCGCTTCGGTAAACGTCGCAGTATCCGGCACACGCGGAATAGCATCCCCTGAGCGCATAACATCGCGCACATGCGTCAACAGCCGGCGACCAAGACTGCCGCCGGGATGCGAGCGCGCAAAATCTTCCGCGCGGAATCCGCGTGCTTCCAGCAGCGTAACTGCCAGCGCGTCTCCCAATGCAAGCGCGGCTGTCGTGCTAGCCGTAGGCGCGAGTCCAAGGGAACAGGCTTCCTGGTCAACGCCGGCATCGAGATGCACGTCTGCTTCAACTGCAAGAGGCGAGTCCGCATTGCCGGTCATAGCAATGAGCTTCCCGCCCATGCGTTTGATCAGCGGCACGATCAGCAACAATTCACCACTTTCTCCGGAATTTGAAAGCGCAATCATGACGTCGTCGCGAGTGACCATGCCCAGATCGCCGTGACTCGCCTCGGCCGGATGCACAAAAAATGCTGGTGTACCGGTACTCGCAAACGTGGACGCGATCTTGCGCGCAATATGGCCTGATTTGCCAATTCCACTGACCACGACCCGCCCCCTGCAAGCCAACACGATCTCTGCGGCGCGAACGAAATTCACATCGAGTCGGCTGGCCAGTCCGAGTACCGCACGCGCTTCCACTTCCAGCACGCGCCGCCCAGACTCCAGCATTTGCCGCGCATCCAGTTTTCCGAGTCGTGTCATGGGGTTCGAGTATAACGCATGGTCCCCGTCATTTTTCGCGGAAACAATCGTGTAGCACTTGCATTAATCGCTCTCGTGCACGCACATGTTTGGCCGAATGCCCCGGGGATCGTGGTGAGCTGAAAGCTGCCAAAAAAAAGCCCGCGAGACGCGGGCTATCGGGTCCTGCGATGGGCGATGTACTACACGCTTAGACAGACCGTGTAGTTGCCCCCGGGATTGGCCTGTACGGCCGCCGTCGTGGCGGCGGTCTGGGCTGCAAGCGCGGTTTGGTCAATTGCGCGCATCGAACCGGTCTGCGGATTGCCATCGTCAAGCAGTGTGTCAAGCTGGAGAACAAACTGACCGGAGATATTGGCTGAGCAGATGGTGTACGTGCCAGTCATGGCAGTCGGTAATGTAATTGTCGTAAAGCCGTTTGAGCTTTGCACACCGATCTGCCCGCCGGACGCGTTCACCGGGTAGTAACCCGCTGCACCGCAAGCAGCGGTCGTCGCGCCTGGGGCAAGATTCGCCAGCCGGATATGCGACCAGAACAGACAGCTTTCATCGGTATTTGTGGCTGAATTCCACGCGCCATTGATCTGGCCGTTATTCAAAGTCCCAGCCGGTGTGGTGGCATTGACGCCGGCAACGTGGGTGTTCGCCTGTTGATCGTCACCTGGAATCGCACGGAAGCGGTCTTGATAAGAATAAATATAAACCGGGATGTTGCGAAAATCATTCGCGAAACTCTTCACCCGGAGGTTGTTGATTAGTTCCTGGCCTTTGAGCACTCCTCCCAACAGGAGACCAATGATCACCAGCACGATGGCGATTTCGATCAGTGTAAATCCTCGATTTTTTGTCCGATTCGTCATGATGACTCCATTTCCCGGGAAAATGCCCAGTGTCTCGCCTTACGCCAGAACTGTGCCCAAGCTTTGGAATACCCGCTGCCCAAATTATCCGGGAGTGCTATGACGGGGCCATAACAGGAAATGAAGAGCAAGGTATTGAAAGTTAAACGGTATGCACAGGGGGACGCGAACACGCGACGCTTGTGGAGCTTGATTTTTTTCCGACCCGAAATCCCATTAAACCGTTATATTTTCGTCGAATCCGACGAGTTTTCGTCAAACCGGGCCCCGCACGCAATTTCAATCAAGCGTCTGAGCTTTTTTAGTCGCGGGACAGGAAAAAGCATATTCAGGGTTATTCCAACTCCGAATATTAGAGCCGCTGCGGTACACTATTTCCATGGCGATTCCTCCGAAATGAACGCGGAAACGACGGCAGAAAATTCGATACGCCATGCCGTGGCCGCAATCCGACAGCAGCACTGGCTGTCGCTGGCTCTGCTGGCCTTGCATTGCGCCTTGATGCTGGAGCTGTCTGATCCCCTGTCGCGCGCGCTGTTGTTGTCGCACTTTGGATTGTTTTTGTTGTGGCAGCCGCTTTGGCGTGGCGGACAGAAACTTTTTCCGGGACAAGTCGGGCTGATTATCGGCGCTGCCGTTCTCCTGATCGCTTCCTCGAGCTACTGGATGATGGCGCTATGGATATCGGTACTGTTTTCCCTGATAGGGGGTAACGTACCAGGGATCAAGAATGTCCGGCAAAGAATTGTTTCGCTACTCGCCGCGATTTATTTGCTATCGGTGTTGCTGATGTGGGTAGTACCGCACATCTTTTCCGACCAGCTTTTTTCCGGGCCTTTTTTGGTATTAGCTCGCTACGGACTAGTCATCCCGGCACTAGCAATCTTCTTTGTGCGAACTGAAAAATCACAGTCATCGTCGGCCTATTCCGTAGACCTTTTTTACAGTCTGCTGCTCTTTTTGATGGTTGTCGTATTGGTGCTGGGTGCATTTGCAATCAAGCAAGTCAGCCATGGAAACTACGTGATGTCGCTGGCGCAGGCGTTGATCGTCGCGGCGGGCCTGCTGGTGGCATTGTCGCTGCTATGGGACCCTAGGGCTGGCTTCGCAGGAATCGGTCAACTTGTTACCCGCTATTTCTTGAGTATCGGCGTGCCGTTTGAGCGCTGGATGCATAGCCTCGCGGGGTTGGCGGATCGTGAACGAGATCCTGACAAATTCGTCATCGTGGCCGCGCATGAGATGGCTGGATTGCCGTGGCTTTCGGGAATTGGATGGCAGTCAAAGACCTCCACTGGCAGTGCAGGGGAAACAACGAAATACGCGACGGAGTTTGTCTTCGGTGGCTTAAAGCTTCGTCTCTATACGCAATGGTCACCGAGCCCGGCGCTGGTGCTGCACATTCGCTTGTTGGCAAGATTGCTGGGCGACTATTACGACGCGAAAATGCGCGAGCAGGATCAGCGTCGTAATGCATATGTGCAAGCAATATATGAAACGGGCTCCCGCCTTACGCACGACGTGAAGAATCTGCTGCAGACCTTGCGATCGTTGTGCGCAGCTGCGGAAACCAGTCAGGAGGACGACTCGGACGCTTTACGGTTGCTGATGCAGCGTCAACTGCCGCAGATCACGCAACGCTTGCAAATAACGCTGGACAAGCTCAATACCAAGCCGGCTCTTGCTCACGACAAGATTCCCGGGACTCAGTGGTGGAACGAATTACAGCAGCGCTTTGCGCACGAGAGAGTCGAGTTTGTCGGACAGATGCTGCCTCAGGGCAGTATGTTGCCGACCGATCTATTTACCTCTGCGGCCGAAAATTTCTTGCAGAACGCGATCGAAAAACGAAAGCTGAATACGGCCTTACGCATACTGGTGCAATTGCAATGGATCGACGGTTTTGTACTATCCGTCTGCGATGATGGGCAACCGGTTTCCGAATCTTTGACGGGAGAATTGTTCAACTCGCCGGTCCAATCCAAGAGCGGTCTTGGAGTTGGAATGTACCAGGTGGCGAGATTTGCCAAGGAACAGGGCTACGAGGTTTCTTTGTCCAGCAATCAGCCAGGACGGGTGTGTTTTGCACTCTCTCCGATGCGTTGATCTTGTCTGCGCACTGCCGGTCAGGGCAATTGGCCAGCCGCAATAAGCCGGTTGAATAGCATGGGAGGCCCGATCCAGGTGAGCTGATCATCGAAGATCGACCCTGCCGTCGTTGAATAAGGTGCCTGCACGAATACGCGGGTATTGTTGAGATTCTTATCTTCGTGCGGTGCGCCTCCCCCCGTCGGCGCATTTTCCCCGAGCGACCAGATTACCGCGATGGCGTTGTCGCTCAATTCATCCGTGGCGGCTGCGCATCCGGTTGCCGTCACTCCCGTCCCGGTACGGCACACGAACAGCAATGTGGTTGCCCCTTGGATGTTAGCCATGGCCGCGTTGCGCATACCATTGGTCCTGGTGAAGGGATTGGTTATCCCGTTAACCGTTGCATTGGCTACCGCATAGCGAATGCGGCTTTGCGGCAATCCCCATGCATCAAGCAAATAGCCGCTGCCGTCGACCGGGTTCAATTGCAGTGTCACCGACGGCAAGAAACCAACGAGTGCTGTCGCAAAAGTCACTGAGGCATTGCATGTACCGGTGCCGTGATTGGGAGATGCTTCCTGACCATTGCTGGCGCCGCTTGCGGGGCACGGAAAGTAGCCGTTGGCCGAGACATAACCAAGCAGCGCTTCGCGGGCCTGGTTGAGGATTCGATCGGTCTCGTCCAACTTACGGCTCCTGATCTGGCTTTGCAGAGGAACGAGAAGGCTGCCAAGAATGAGCGCTATGATGAAGACCGTGATTGCCAGTTCAATCAAGCTGAAGCCGGAGTTTTTGTGCATCATGTGTTCAAGGTAGCGTGTACAGTCGATCCCTGTTCTTACTGGCCGTGTCGGTCGGGGTAATGAAAACAACTCCGAAGTCGTTGTTCTCGGCGTCCTCGATGTAATCGGTCGGAAATGTGGCCCGGGCGCTTATTGCGGCACCCGCCGAGATCAGCACTATGTCGGCAGTCCCTGCCACGCCGTTTACTGTCAGGGAACCGAAATTGTGGTCATACGTTCTATTGGGTGCGACGGTATACAAAAATACCAGCCACCATTGATTGTCGATCAACCACTGCGGAATAGTGACGCCCACGTCGGCCCAGTCGTTGCTGTGGCCGGTATCGGCGCCTTTCAACGGAACGCGACCATGTTCGAGCGCGTCATTGGCAAACCCGTCTCCGATGTCAGCCCAGGGGTAGCAGTTGCAGCCCCACCAGGTTCCGCTTCCAGCTTTGTACGCCTGCAGCGCGGTGAGGATTGCGCTGGCGGCGCGCGCTTCAATCGGCGTCATCAAATCGACGGAATCACTTACTACCAGCATACGGTCATTGAAGGTCCCACTGGTTGCAACGGTGATGTAGGGGCCGGTCGCATTCGCGTTATTGATACCCGATGCGGTGTCTAGATCCAGATAGTTGTTCGCACACAAAGATTGCGCAATCGTAGTGCCGGTGGTCGGACAAAGTGCGGTTTGCGTCGGGCTACGAGCCTGGTTACCGAGAGGAGCGCCCGGAGCAAAAACGACGCCAACCGCACGACTCGAGACCACGCTCGTCGTGCTACCTGAATAAACCGTAATGCTGCCAATCGAATCCGTATTGATCGGATTTGTGGTGGTATCCGAAAAGGCCGGAGAGATCGCGTACCATAGGTGCTCTCCATCTCCGTCGCGCAATTCTGGCAACTCCAGCGTCCGCCACGGCAATCTTCCAATGGTCTGCATGCAGGCGCCGCCGGCGCCGAAATCGACGCCTAGCGTTAGCTGACCGTCATCGTTGACGTCGGGACAAGGCAGCGAACCGGGCCTATTGGAATCGGATAGTGCGCGGCCCAGCAAGGCGTCCCGTGCGATGGCCAGTGCAGCATCTGTCTTGTTCTGCCTATCCATTTTTGCTGAATGTTTGCCGGCTGCGCTGTAGACGAGAAATCCAGCTCCCAGGACGATTACTACGAGCATCAGAATTATCGTTTGTCCACGCTGCAGGACCGCAGGAGCTGCACGCAAGCCTCGTTGTCTGTTCGTGGACAATGTTGCGCCGTCGTCCCAAAAATCTATCGGCTTACAGGCGCGGAAGGAGTTCGGCCCTTGTCATCCGCCGGGGAGCCTGGACCTTTCACCATTGCGGACTCCTTGGTTTGCATCGGAGGCACCGTCGGGGCCTCTACGGGGACGCTTTCCGCCGAGACCCTTTGGGAAGGCTTATCTGCGACTCCGCCCGTATTCAGATCCAGCTGCTGTCCAACTTTGATTCGAGCGGCGTGTTCCCTGCCCCTTACCCGTATTTCCGTCGTCTCAGGCGTAGATGGATTGGTCCTTACCTGAAGCCCTTCGGGAGACCCGTCGTGGTAGGCTTTACCGTTGATCCACACGGTGCGCTCAGCATCACTGCGGGTGACCACGCCATTTACAACGACGTTTCGAGGCGCAGTTACCGGTGTTGACGCTTCGCCTAACGATTTGCCTGCATCGAGCACGCTGCGCTGTGCCGGAGTGAAGAAAAGCCTGCCGAGCGGTTCCGCCGCGGATGTCGGTGCCGTCCAAGCCGCCAAGGTCGCGAGGCATAGTATCCAAAACGTCGCGATGCTCAAGATTTTTCCTTGCGAACTATCGTTACCCAGGACAGCTCGCATTGGGCCGCCAGATTGGCTTGCCTGGGAGATGGAACGCCTTCTCGTCCGGCGCGATCGAGCGAGCATTCGGTGATTGAAAACAAACCGGGCTGGCGGTCAGCCAGCGCGCGGAACAATTTCATCAGATCTGCCTCATGCAGCAGCCCGAAAGACAATCGCATTTTCGATTGCTTAATGCGATCACCGATTGGGTTGTCCTTCGCGACATACGTATACGGTTCTTGTGCCATCATTTGATAATCCACCCCGAACAAGCCGGCTTGCGCATTCGCCTCACGTAAATCTTCCACCCAATTGAGCCGTCGCTCTGCGCCAATAAAACCAATTTTTTCCAGCTGTTGATAAGCCAGAATGTAATGCATCACAGTTTCACGCTCCTCACCTGAGCGTTGATAGCGATTTTTCGCTTCCTTAAGGGCAGCTAGCTGGTTGCCATACTGCTTCTCGGATTGAACATGTTGATTTGAGCTGAACAATATCATTGCAAGAGATACTGCAATGGCAACCGTGACCGCAATTGCCGGTGTTTTGAATGCACCCAAGTCCTTTGATGTCAGGTTCATCTAAGCCCCAGACCTGAACACAATTTGAATTTCGAACTGGGCCTTTTCTTTCCCGGCAGCGGCCGCGGTACTGCCAGTTAAGGCCGCCTCGGATCGTACGTCGAGTGGCAATTTCAATATATTCACATCGGAGACGGCATCTTCTCGCGCTATTTGCTGGACGAAATGATTGATGATGCTCATGGCTGCGCGATAATCGCCTCGAAAACGGGT
>DATMZQ010000061.1:0-3097 GCA_035573615.1 Burkholderiales bacterium
AGCGTAGAGAGCGTAGTTTCCGCCTTCGCGTATTTCAGAAAAAAGCCGAAAGAATGCAGGGGTAAGCGATGTTGGACGTTCAACTGATTCGTACTGATCTGGATGTGGTAGCGCAAGGGCTCGCCGCGCGCGGCGTTACGATCGATGTTACCGCTTTCCGCACGTTGGAAGAGCAGCGCAAGAAAGCGCAGGTACGCACTCAGGAACTGCAATCCAGACGCAATGCTTCATCAAAAACGATTGGCGAGTTGAAGCGCAAGGGCGGGGACACCTCAGCGTTGATGACTGAAATGAGTGCGGTCGGCGACGAATTGAAGGCCATCGAGGGCGACCTCGAAACCATCCAGGCCAAGCTCACCAGCATGCTGTTGACGGTTCCGAATCTTCCGCATCCCAGCGTGCCCGTGGGCAAATCGGCAGAAAACAACGTTGAGCTGCGCCGGGTTGGTGAACCGCGCAAGTTCGATTTCCCGGCCAAGGATCACGTCGATATCGGTGCCGGACTTGGGTTGCTCGATTTCGATGCGGCCGCAAAAATCAGTGGCGCGCGCTTCACCCTGATGAAAGGGCTGCTCGCACGCCTGCATCGCGCCCTCGCGCAGCTCATGCTCGACATTCATACCGGGGAGCATGGCTACACCGAAGTGTACGTGCCTTATCTGGTCAACGCAGATAGCATGCGCGGCACCGGACAACTGCCGAAATTCGAAGATGATTTATTCGCCGTACCGAGAGCGGAAGGCGGCAAGCTGTATCTGATTCCTACTGCGGAAGTACCGGTGACGAATATCGTACGCGACGAAGTCGTGCCCGGTGAAAAATTGCCGCTGAAATTCGTTTGCCATTCGCCGTGCTTCCGCTCGGAAGCAGGTTCCTACGGGAAAGATACACGCGGCATGATTCGCCAGCACCAGTTCGACAAGGTGGAGTTGGTGCAGATCGTTCAGCCGGACAAATCCTATGAAGCGCTGGAACAGTTGACCGGCCACGCCGAAACTATTCTGCGGCGACTGGAATTGCCTTTCCGGACCGTTGTGCTTTGCACCGGCGACATGGGCTTTTCGGCCGCAAAAACGTATGACATCGAAGTTTGGTTGCCCGGGCAGAATGCGTACCGGGAGATTTCTTCCTGCAGCAACTTCGAAGCATTCCAGGCCCGGCGCATGCAGGCGCGCTTCAAGACGGAAAAAGGCAAGAACGAACTGGTGCATACGCTCAATGGCTCTGGCCTGGCCGTAGGTAGAACCCTCGTTGCGATTCTGGAAAACTACCAACAGGCCGACGGAAGCGTCTTAATTCCGTCGGCGCTACGCCCTTACATGGGCGGAGCAAGCCGTATCACGGCTGTTGGTTAGTTTCAGAGCAGGCTAACCCAGGCCTTTGGGGTTAAGCGAAGCGGCCGAAACTAAAACTACCAACAGGCCGACGGAAGCGTCTTAATTCCGTCGGCGCTCCGCCCTTACATGGGCGGAGCAAGCCGTATCACGGGTTGGTTAGTTTCAGAGCAGGCTAACCTGTTGCTGCCTGGACACTACGGAGCCAGTTGGCCATCTTCTTCGTGAATTGCCGAAAACATCGGCTGGTACGGCGCTTCATAGCGCAGCAGGATGGAGAAATAATTGCGGATATTCTCGGTAAGCACGACTGCTTCGCCGCCACGGGCAAATCCGCGCTTCACGGTGATATAAAAATCGGAGCGCGTCAGCAGGGGCAGGGTTTTCTTGACATCGACCCACAGGTCGGCGTTCAGCCCATGGCGCTGGGTCAACACGCGCGCGTCTTCGAGATGGCCATAACCCACGTTGTATGAAGCGAGTGCCAGCCAGGTCCGATCGGGCTCGGTAATCCGGTCAGGCAAGGTGTCCATCAAGATTTTCAGATAGCGGGCGCCGGCGAGGATGTTTTGGTGCGGGTCAAGCCGGTCCGTTACGCCCATTCGATCCGCTGTTTCCGACGTCAGCATCATCAATCCCCGCACGCCAGTCGGGCTCGTGGCGAGGGGATTCCAATGCGATTCCTGAAAGCCGAGCGCAGCGAGCAGGCGCCAGTCAATTCCGGTCAGTTCCTGTGCCTCCTGGAAAGTACTGCGATACTGAGGCAATACCAGCAGGCGGCGCTCAAGAAATGCAGAGACATCGGCTTGGGTGAGACGCTGGATATGGCCGTAATAGCGATCCAGCAGTACCCGCAAGGTGCCGTTTTCATTGATGCGGGTGAAAAAATCATCGACACGTTCCACCAGCAATGGACTGGCATCTTTCGGCATTGCCCACGACAGCGTTTCCGGCTTGCCGAGATTGAATGCGCGCCCGATGTTTGACGAAAAATTTTGTGCAAGTTCCACGATGTTCGAATCGGTTATCACATAATCGACTTCATCGGCTGCGAGCCTGTCCAATAGTTCCATGCTGTCCGTTGCGGCAACTTCGTCCCATTTCAATCCCGGGTTTTCCAGGAGTTCCAGCCGGAATTGCTCCGCTGCACTGGAACCCGCCAGTGCGACGACACGCTTGCCGAGCAGGTCGCGGACGTTCTTCGGACGTTGATTGTCGGTGTTGTAAGCCACCACCGTGTGCACGGAAAGATAGGCCGGTCCAAACAGGAAATGCTTGCGCCGTTCTTCCGTTGCAGCGAGACCCGCAGCGGCCAGATGTGCGCGATGGTGGCGCAATGCCGGCAAGATTTCACTGAACTTCGCCCGTTCTACAAGACGCAGTCGCAAGCCTTCGTCCTTCGCGAACAGTTCCAGCAAATCCTGCTCTATGCCGCTGTATTTACCATCCGCGCCCAGAAAGCGCGTCGCTGGGCCGTTGGCTACGAGCACGACAAGCTCATCCGATTCGCCGAACGGCGCCACAGGCAAATCGGAGGAGTCTCTGTTGCACGAGAGCAATGTGAGAAGCAGCGCCGCGGCAAAAGTGCCGAGCGGCCGTAATCTTTCAAAGGGGAATACGCCGCGCCGTTTCATGTCCAAGGTCCGAAACTACGCGGCTCAAATCCGCAATGAACTGCATCGCTGGTAAAATAACACACGAATCGGAGAGGTACCGAAGTGGCCATAACGGCGCTGACTCGAAATCAGATGGTCAGGGAGACC
>DATMZQ010000062.1:0-2133 GCA_035573615.1 Burkholderiales bacterium
GAAGGCGCGCAAATCTTCATGGCTCATGACGGTGATCAGTTCAAAGCGAAAGGCGATCGCTGGTACAAATAAGCATGCCGTAATTCTTTTTTGTCAGAAGCCCCCCCTATGCGGGGGGGTTTTTTTTTAAACCGTCGTCTCATTGTGAACCCTCCCTCCCCGGTCATTCAGCTCGAATCTGTATCCAAGCGCTACGGTTCGAAGAACATCATTCACGACTTGTCGTTCAGCGTAGGCAAGGGCGAGATTGTGGGATTTCTGGGGCCCAATGGAGCCGGCAAGACAACGACGATGCGCATGATCGCCGGGTTCACCACGGCGACTTCCGGCCGGATCAGCGTGGCCGGATACGACATGGCGACCCAGAATGAGGAAGCGGCGCGCTACATCGGCTATTTGCCGGAACAACCTCCACTCTATGATGTGCTCGAGGTATCGGCCTATTTGCGCTTTGTCGCTCGCATAAAAGGTGTATCAGCAAGATCGATTCCCGCCGAACTGGAGCGGGTTATTCAAGCGTGCCGGCTGGAAGCTGTCATCACGCGTGAAATCTACAAGCTCTCCAAGGGTTATCGTCAGCGCGTCGGACTGGCGCAAGCGCTGCTTGGCAAGCCGGAAGTATTGTTGCTCGATGAACCCACTGCGGGTCTTGACCCCGGTCAGATCCAGGAGACACGCGAAGTAATCCGTGCTTTCGGAGAGAATCACGCAGTATTGTTGAGTACCCACATCCTTCCGGAAGTCACCCTGATCTGCCAGCGCGTGGCCATCATCAACCACGGTCGTTTGCTTGCCATCGATTCGCCGGACGGATTGCAACGCGCATCGGAACAAACCAACTGCGTTTATCTGCTGGCCACGGGGCCAGCAGATGCGATACGCGAGTCGATCCTTGCGATAGAGGGCGTAAGCGCGCTGGACATCAAGGCGAATGCGGGCCGCAGCGAGTTACTGTCCATCGAATGCCAGGTGGACGCACGCGACGGCGTGGAAGCCGCGATAGCGCGTGCCGTAGCGGCGCGCTGGTCACTGCACCGGCTTGAACGCCGGCAGCCAACACTGGAAAACATTTTTCTGCGCTACATCGGTGAAACATCGAGCGCACGAGCATCCGCATGAACGGCGTATTCGGGATCTACCAGAAAGAACTGGCCACTTACTTCCGCTCACCGATTGCGTACTTCGTGATTGCGGTGTTCCTGCTCGGAACAGGATATTTTTTCATCTACAACATATTCCTGACCGGCGTTGGCACCATGGACGAGACCTTCCAGAACATGGGCATCCTGCTGCTCACGCTCATGCCGGTCATGACCATGCGGCTCTTTTCTGGCGAATACAGCGGCCGGACCATGGAATTGCTGATGACTCTGCCCGTCAGGCCCTGGCAAATCGTCACCGGCAAGTTTCTCGGAGCGCTCACCATGCTGCTGTTGATGACCTTTGCCACGGCCATAAACCTGATACCGCTTTACCTGTATGGAACGCCCGAGAGTTCTACTATCCTGTCCGGATATCTCGGTTTCTTGCTGCTTGGCATGGCGTGCCTTGCCGTGGGCCAGTTTTTTTCGGCGCTCACGCAAAATCAAATCGTAGCCGCACTGATCACAATTCCCGTATTGCTCGGCTTCTGGTTCATCGGCCACGTGCAGAGTTTCCAAACCTCGCCGGCTTTGCGCGAGTTGTTTGGTTACCTCTCCTTCGCCTTGCATTTTGGAGACTTCATTCGCGGACTGGTGCGCACGGAAGCGGTGATGTTTTATGTGGTCGTCAGTGCCATTGCCTTGACGCTGAACACCAGCTATTTGAAGTGGCGGCGCTGACCATGGTGCGATCCTTTCACTCCGGCCTTGTACTGATCGCAGGCATTGCGTTGCTTCTCGGAGCCGCCGCAAGCCATGCCATTTTTCTCGAAATTGCTGCCGTCACCGTCATTCTCGCCGTTGCCGGCGGTCTGCTTTCGGCATGGGGCGCCTATTCGCTGCGTTCTGAAATCGGCGGCCTGCTCCTGCATCGCCGTGGCGAAATTGTGTTGTACACGCTTGGCATAGTTGGTGTACTGATCGCGTTGTCGTACTTATCGGTGCGCTTCCCGGTCCGTTACGACATGACGGCATCGAAAATATATTCTCT
>DATMZQ010000063.1:0-2370 GCA_035573615.1 Burkholderiales bacterium
AAGCTTGAGCGTCGCGAAAGACGACATGCATCAGCTCAAGGAAAAACTGGAGCAGGCCATGAAGACGATCCCCGCGTTTCAGCAGATGAAGAACAATGTAGAGCTGACGATAACCAACGAAGGGTTGCGCATCGAGCTGCTGGAAAATGAATCCGGCATGTTTTTCGAAAGTGGTAACGCCAAGCCGAGCGAGCGTGGCCAGGAGATCCTGATGCGCCTCGCCGAGGAGCTGGGGAAATTGCCGAACACAATCCTGATCGAGGGACACACCGACGCCAAGCCCTTTGCCAGCCAAGGGCAGTACAGCAACTGGGAGCTGTCGGCTGATCGGGCTAACTCCTCGCGCAGGCTCATGCAAAACAACGGCCTGCGCGCGGGCCAACTCGTTCAGGTGCGCGGTTTCGCCGACCAGCATCTGCGCACGCCGGACGCTCCAAATAATCCGTCCAATCGGCGTATTTCAGTGATCGTCAGATACCTTGCCGACAAAGCGCCGACTTAAGCAACCCAGGAACCGGCCCCGGCGAATACAGTCGCGCATCCGGAACCCGCCGCCGCGCCTGAGATACATCGCCGCGGGCCGCCTGCAATGGGGTTCGCGCGCGCTTGCTATAATCGTTTGGAACCGCACGAGGGACCTTTGGAACTCTAACTGGAAAGGCACACAGATGAGCACAGGACAAGCGGAGCCGACTGCGGAGAACGGGTCTCATCCCGAGGTACAAGGCGGGTTCAGAATGTTTAGCCGCGTAGTGGACTGGATCACCAGCGAGCGGATGCAACTCATCAACATTACGGATCGCATTAATGAAATCGTGCGGAAAAGCGGTATTCGCGATGGTTTGGTTCATCTGCAGTCCCTTCACACAACCACGGCGGTTTTCATCAATGAATGGCAGGATGCTTTGCTGCACGATGTGAAGTCATTTCTCGACCAGGTGGTCACCCGCGAAAACGGGTGGCGGCATAATGATCCTCAGTATTCCGACTGCGAGCGCCAGAACGCGGACTCGCATCTGCGGGGCATGCTGATGGGACAGACTTTGTGTTTGCAGGTCCGCAATTCCGCTGTCCTGCTGGGCACCTGGCAGAGCATCATTCTGGCCGAGTTCGACGGGCCGCGGAGCCGTTCGATGTCCATTCTGGTCTCGGGCGTTTAGCCATCCCAGGGGCGGCGGAGACGCCTCAACTTCATGCCGAAACGCTTCACGCTTCCGGAGGCGGAAAGTCTTCTGCCCGAACTGGAGAAGGTCATGCGCGAAGCGATCTCACTCAAGTTGGAATTCGAGGAAGCGGAAAGCAGCGTACAGGCGCTCACCCAGCGTGTGATCATGATGGGCGGAGTGCTGGTGGACCGTCAGGCGGTGCTCGAGAACAAGCACAGGCGGGACCGCACGGCCGCGCGGCTGAAGACCTCGCTCGAGAAGATTCAGGAGTTCGGCTGCGTGATAAAGGATCTGGACATCGGGCTGGTTGATTTTCCAACGGAGTTTCGCGGACAGGAAGTTTACCTCTGCTGGAAACTGGGCGAAACCGGCATCCAGTTTTGGCACGGCGTGCATGAAGGCTTTGCCGGACGCAAACCGATCGACCAGGATTTTCTGGAACACCACAAGGGAGACGCGGCAAACTAGGCGTCGCGCGCGAGGGCTTTCGCCGGCCCGAAATGATAGACCGCGGCACCCACGGCGATGGTGGCCAGAGCGGTCAGCGATGCTTTCGGCTGCCAGATGACTCCATAGGTAATCATGCCCGCGCCCACCAGAATGTAAGCTCCGGGGATCAAGGGATAAAGAAAACTGACCGGGCGCAGCGTCTGCCATTTCGGTTGCCGGCGGCGCAATACGAACAGGCTTGCTACCGACATGACGGTGAAGAACGTCAGACTGAACCCGATGTACACCACCAGTTGCGGGAAAGGCGTAAGAGTCATGAGCATGGCGCAAAGGCCCTGCGCGACAATTGCCGGCACCGGGGTATGCCACCGCGGGTGTACCCAGGCGGCTATTTTGAAAAAGGCGCGATTTTTGGCCATGGCGTAGTAGACGCGCGGGCCGACGGTTACCTCCGCGCTGACCGTCGACGTGATGCCAATCGCCATGAGCGCCGCAAAGACGCCGGCCACCTGTGGTCCAAAAAGGTTGGATGCCGAAAGCGCGCCGACCGCGAGCACGCCTTTCATCGACTCGAGCGGCGTGGCGTAAATGAAAATCAGATTGAGCCCGAGATAAAGCGCTGTCACCAGGCATGTTCCTACAGCGAGCGCCATGGGCAATGTTCGCTCGGGCTTTTTCACTTCCTCCGCTATGTAGGTGGCGGCATTCCAACCGCTATAGCCGACCATCACCCACAGCAAGCTGATCATGAATT
>DATMZQ010000064.1:0-6695 GCA_035573615.1 Burkholderiales bacterium
TCGCTCGTCCATTGATTGCCAAGCGCTTGATAGAGATCGCCCGCAAGACCGGCGCCGACGCCATCTCGCATGGCGCAACAGGCAAGGGCAATGACCAGGTCCGCTTTGAACTCGGCGCTTATGCACTCATGCCAGACGTAAAGGTCATCGCGCCGTGGAGGGAATGGGATCTGTTGTCGCGGGACAAGCTGTTGGCATATGCCGACGAGCATGGCATTCCAGTGGATTTCAAAAAGCGCAAGGGCGGCGGTGCGCCGTATTCAATGGATGCCAACCTGCTCCACATTTCATATGAAGGCGGAATCCTGGAGGATCCCGACTTCGAACCGGAGGAATCAATGTGGCGCCTTACGGTGTCGCCCGAAAAAGCGGCGGCCAGGCCCGAACATGTCGAACTGGAATACCGCAAGGGCGACATCACAGCCATCAATCAAAAAAGAATGACACCCGCGCAAGTGCTTACCAAATTGAACGAGATTGGTGGCAAGCACGGGATCGGGCGGCTGGACATCGTTGAAAACCGGTATGTCGGCATGAAATCCCGCGGCTGCTACGAGACACCGGGCGGCACCATCATGCTCAAAGCACACCGCGCAATGGAGTCCATCACGCTCGACCGCGAAGTGCTTGCGCTGAAGGACGATTTGATGCCGCGTTATGCGCGCATGATTTATAACGGCTACTGGTTCAGTCCGGAGCGCCTGCTGCTGCAGTCGCTCATCGACCAATCGCAGGAGCCGGTCAATGGTACCGTCACGCTCAAGCTCTTCAAGGGAACTGTGATGGTTGTCGGCCGGGCATCAAAATCCGATTCGCTGTTCGATTCGCGAATCGCCACCTTCGATGATGACAAGGGAGCCTACAATCAAGCGGACGCCGCTGGCTTTATCCGCTTGAACGCCTTGCGGCTGCGGATTGGCGCCAAGCGCCGCACGAAATAGCAGATGTTTCATTCAAGGCCGTTCCCGAGCAGTCAGGCAAAGCATTTCGATGAGGTGCGCCATGCCCAGTTTTGACATAGTGTCCGAAGTCAATCAGGTGGAACTGAGAAACGCCCTGGATCAGACCAATAAGGAAGTTACCAACCGCTTCGACTTCAAGGGATCCGATGCCCGTGTGGAACATGCGGAAGACGTTCTGACCATTTTTGCGGATGACGAATTCAAACTCGGGCAGGTTTATGACGTTCTCATCGGCAAACTCACCAAACGCGGCGTAGACATCCGCTGCCTGCAGCGCGGGAAAACGGAAACAATCAGCGGCGACAAGATAAAGCAAGCCATCACCGTAAAGTCGGGGGTGGATCAGGAGCTTGGCAAGAAGTTGCAGAAACTCATCAAGGATGCCCGGCTCAAGTTACAAGCCAGCATCCAGGGCGATGCAGTTCGTGTGTCGGGTGCAAAAAAAGACGAATTGCAACAGGCGATAGCGCTTGTGAGAAAGCAGGTAACCGACTTCCCGATTCAATTTGGTAACTTCAGGGACTGAACTGCAGCATTCTCAGTTTTTTTTGAGATTCTCCGTCCAACGTCCGTAGAGCTGCATGGCGACGGCGTGCAGCGTCACAAGCCTGGCT
The DNA here is from genome assembly GCA_035573615.1 of Burkholderiales bacterium. Classification (GTDB taxonomy): domain Bacteria; phylum Pseudomonadota; class Gammaproteobacteria; order Burkholderiales; family JACQAP01; genus JACQAP01. The sequence continues at coordinate 1,577 of DATMZQ010000064.1, forward strand.
TCCAGTCCACTGCGCATCTGATCCGGGCTCTGCACCGCGGGACTCTTCGACGCCGCGATTTCATTCGCTCCAGATTCACACCAGCTATTGATGAGATCGCTGTTCATCTCGACGTGGCACTGCATCGCGAGATGGCGCCCCAGGACAAAGCCCTGGTTTGCGCAACTACGATTACTCATGATGCGCACTGCTCCCGGGGGAAGCGTGAACGTTTCGCCATGCCAGTGAAATGCCTCAAAACGGGTGAGATCGGGGCCGAACCACGCTCGTGCCTCGCCGTTATCGGCTACTTCAACTTCGCCCCAGCCGATCTCCTTTACAGGATTGCGCCCAACGCTTCCGCCAAGCGCCTTGGCCATCAGCTGCCCGCCCAAACAATGTCCCAGAACCGGGATGTCTGCGGCCACCGCCTTGCGAATCAAGTCAAGTACTGGCGCGATCCACGACAAGCCGTCGTTAACGCTCATCGGACCACCCATGAACACTAATCCGCCGAAGTCGCCGGGTCCTTGGGGAACGGACTGTCCCTCGTCAAGCGCTACCAATCGCCACGGAATGTCGTGCGAATCGAGATACGTGGCAAAATAGCCCGGCCCTTCTGTGGGCCAGTGACGGAATATCGCAACCGGTTGCATATGGGAGTCTCATGCGCATCAATGCCGCAAATATTACGCGGGTTCTGGCAGGCCTTGTCCTCTTGTGTGCTCCGGCGTGGGCGCTGGATGTCAGCGTCGTGGCGCTGTTCCCCGGCAAAGCCATGTTGATCATCGACAAGAGCAAGCCACGTACCCTGCGTGCGGGTGAGACGTACGCCGGCGTGACGCTCGTCAGTTCGACCAGCGATGAGGCGGTCATTTCAGTCAATGGCAAGGAGCAGAGATTGCATATCGGCGAGGGAGTCTACAGCGCGCTGTCGGTGCAGAATCAGCATGCAACAGTGGCGCTGACGCCAGACAAGAACGGGCATTTTATTTCCTCCGGCAGCATCAATGGGGCGTCGGTCAGCTTCCTGGTAGACACCGGCGCCACCATGGTTGCAATGAACGTGGATGAGGCTCGGCGTGCCGGTGTCAATTACCTCGCGGGCGAGCGCGGTGTATCGCAAACGGCAAACGGGATCACGCCGATCTATCGAGTCAAGCTCGCCCAAGTCACGCTGGGTGATATTACTTTGCGCGACATCGACGGCGTCGTGCATGAAAACAGCGCGCTGCCGATGGTGCTGCTGGGCATGAGTTTCCTTGGCAAGCTCGAAATGCGGCGAGACGGGGACAGCCTGATCCTCGCCAAGCGCTACTGATACCCTAACGTAAATCAACCAGAAGAAAGACAGAATGATCTACGAATTGCGCATTTATCATGCATTCCCGGGCAAACTTCCCGCGCTCAATGCAAGATTCTCCAATCACACGTTGAAATTATGGGAGCGGTTCGGCATACGCCAGGTTGGTTTCTGGACGACCCTGGTCGGCGACAGCAACAATGATCTGTATTACATCCTGGAATGGGAAAATCTTGCAGAACGGGAGCAGAAATGGAATGCGTTCGCAACCCATCCTGACTGGCTGGCGACTCGGGCGGAAACCGAAAAGGACGGCCCGCTGACGACCCATATTACCAACCTGATTTTGACGCCGACCGCCTATTCGAAGATGAGATGACCGTGTTGCAGGCTGCGCAGCGGCATCCGGCTATGACGATACGGCGTGATTCCGTATAATTGCGCGCCTCTTGAGCATCGGCCCAGTAATCATGGATGAAAGACTGGTTTATAACGTAAACGTCGCGTCACAGGACGTCCTGCTGAACCCGGATGAAATCAAGCGCCGGGTTCCCTTGACAGAAAAGGCAGAGCAGACAGTTCTCGAAGGCAGGCATGCCCTCGAACGCATTCTCGACCGTCGCGACCATCGCCTGCTGGTGGTGGTTGGGCCGTGTTCCATCCACGATCCCGTGGCGGCCATGGACTATGCGCGGCGGCTGAAGAAAATCGCCGATGAAGTCGCTGACACGATGCTCGTTGTCATGCGCGTGTACTTTGAAAAACCGCGTACCACGACCGGGTGGAAAGGCTTGATCAACGACCCTCACATGGACGACTCGTTCGACATCGAGAAGGGTCTGGAACTCGCGCGCAGGGTATTGCGCGACATCAATGAGTTGGGCTTGCCGGCCGGTACGGAAGCACTCGATCCGATCAGCCCGCAATATCTGGGTGATCTGGTTACCTGGAGTGCAATCGGTGCGCGCACAACTGAATCGCAGACACACCGGGAAATGGCGAGCGGCTTGTCCACGCCAGTCGGATTCAAGAACGGCACCGACGGCGGTTTGCAGGTGGCAATCAATGCGCTGCTATCTGTTTCCCGGCCGCACAGTTTTCTCGGCATCAACCAGCGTGGCCAGGTATCCGTCATCCGAACCAGCGGCAACCGCTACGGACACATCGTGCTGCGTGGGGGGGCGAAAGGGCCAAACTACGATTCCGTAACCATGGCTGTGGTTGAAAAGGAACTTGGCAAAAACAAACTTGCAGCCAACATCGTGGTCGACTGCAGTCATGCCAATTCGAACAAGGATCACAACCTGCAGCCATTGGTGATGCTTGACTGCGCCCACCAGATCATGGAGGGCAATCAATCCATTGTTGGCGTCATGCTCGAAAGCAACATCAACGCGGGCAACCAGGCGATTCCCCCGGACTTGAAGCAACTGAAGTACGGGATATCGGTGACCGACGCCTGCATTGACTGGGCAACCACCGAAAAACTTTTGCGCGATGCGCGTGGCAAACTCAAGGACGCGCTGCCGAAGCGCATTCCACGAACCGCCGAAATTCGACGGATCGGAAGCTGATCAATTTACGACTTTCGAAAAGAAACGGGGCGCTAAAGGCGCCCCGTTTCATGTCTGTAAACTAAATTCAGCTATCGCATCACAAACGGATTGCCTGTCTTGACCCCGGTGTTGATCCACACGCTCTTCATCTGCAGATATTCGTAGATGGCGCTCTGCCCGTTCTCGCGCCCTACGCCGCTATCTTTGTAGCCACCGAAAGGCGACATGAAGCTTACCGCCCGATAGGTGTTGACCCATACCGTGCCGGCCTTGATGCGCTCCGACATGCGGATTGCCCTGCCCACATCGCGGGTCCATACGCCTGCACCGAGGCCAAATCGCACATCATTGGCAATGCGCACTGCATCTTCCTCATCCCTGAACGGAATGATTGATAAGACAGGTCCGAATACCTCTTCCTGTGCAATGCGCATCTTGTTGTCCACGCCGGTGAAGATCGTCGGCTCGACGAACCACCCGTTGCCACATTCCGGACGCTTCGCCGGCCCTCCTCCCATGAGCAACTTTGCGCCTTCATTCTTGGCGACGTCGATGTACGACAAGACCTTCTGGTATTGCGGTTGCGTGGTCACCGGCCCCACCTGCGTTTCCAGACTCATCGGATTACCCATTTTTGCCGTTTTCGCCAGCGACAGCAGTTTGTCGACGAACTCATCATGAATGGATTGCTGCAGCAACAGGCGAGAGCCCGCGATGCATGTCTGCCCTGTCGCCGCGAATATTCCCGATACGGCGCCGTTAACTGCGTCCTCTATGACAGCGTCCTCAAACACTATATTGGGCGACTTGCCGCCTAACTCCAGGCCCACTTTCTTGAAGCCACGTGCCGCCGCCTCTGCAATCACGCGGCCGGTTGCGTCAGATCCAGTAAAAGTGATCTTCGCGGTCAGCGGATGCTCCACTAGCGGCATGCCCGCTTCCTTGCCGTAGCCGGTGACGACGTTGATAACGCCGGCGGGAAAACCGGCCTGCTCGACCAGCTTGACGAATTCGAGCGCGGATGCCGACGTGAACTCGGACGGTTTGATGACTACGGTATTGCCCGCCGCCAGCGCGGGTGCAAGCTTCCAGGCGGTCAGCATCAGCGGGGAATTCCACGGCGTAATCGCCACGACTACGCCAAGCGGTTCGTACCGGGTAAAGTTGAAATAGCCCTTCTTGTCGAGCGGAATGACCGCGCCCTGAACCTTGTCAGCCAGCCCGCCGAAGTAGTAATACCACTGAGGCACGTAATTAAGTTGTCCTGCCATTTCGGCAATTAGCTTGCCGTTGTCGCGCACTTCGATTTCCGCAAGCTGCTGCGCGTTTTGCGCGACCAAATCGCCCAGCTTCCTCAGCAGTGCGCCACGCTGCGTCGGTGTCATTTGTGGCCACGGACCATCGGTGAACGCGGCGTGCGCTGTGCGCACGGCGTGGTCCGCGTCCGCGGCATTGCCTCTGGGAATCATCGCCCATGGTTCCCCGGTAAACGGGTTATAGCTTTCGAACCACTCGCCCGAAGAAGGCGCGACCCACTCGCCGCCGATATACATCTGGTACTTCTGCATGTGTATCTCTCCTGCTGTCTTTTGAGTTACCGCATCTTCATCGCCTTATTGCATGCGTTGAATCTTGATCTTGTTGTAGCCAATCATGGAATTCAGGATGAAACTGAAAACCGACACGAAAATCGCAACCGTAAATCCGGACCAGAATCCTGCGACGACGAAACCGGGTACCAGCCACGCTACCAGCAGCAGCATCATTGCATTGATGATTCATTGCATTGATGATTAGCACGAATAGTCCGAATGTGATGATCGACAACGGCAGGGTAAGTATGACCAGCAAGGGTTTCAGGAATGCATTCATCACACCAAGCATCAGGCCGGCTATGAAAAGCGATTGCGGTGTCGCGAACGAGATAGCCTCGAACAGATCGTCTGCCACCCAGAGAGAAAGCGTATTGACGCCCCAGAACAGCACGAAGCGCACGAGCGGATAATTCAGCATGGCGACGATGTTAGCACGCACCGCATTTTCGAGGCGTCGCGCGGTGCTGGTTCGCTCACCGTTACATCTGCGTTGAGCCCCGGTAAGTCTGCGCTGTTTGCCTTGCTGTACACTTCGCGATTTTTCGAGAATCCTTCATGCCGACCCAATATCACACCTTGCCGCGTTCAATGTGGGTGCTGCTGGTTTTATTGACGTTTGGCTGGGGATTGAACTGGCCAATGATGAAAATGACGTTGGCCGAGTTGCCGGTCTGGACATTTCGGGG
>DATMZQ010000065.1:0-3532 GCA_035573615.1 Burkholderiales bacterium
AGTTTCAACCCCCTGGCTGGCGAAGGCCTGGCGGATTTGTGGAAGCTGCAGGATGGCGTTGATCTGTGCGTTGAGTTGATGGATGACAGCGCGGGGTGTCCCCGCGGGGGCCATGACACCAAACCAGACCGATACGTCAAATCCCGGCACGCCCGCTTCCGCGACACTCGGCAATTCTTTGACAATGGGTGAGCGCTGCTTGCTTGATATGGCCAGCGCGCGCAGCTTGCCGGCTCTTACTTGCTGAAGCACGTTAGGCGCATTATCGAACATCAGATTCACCTGGCCGCCCATGAGATCATTCACGGCCGGCGCGCTGCCCTTGTATGCAACATGAACCATGTCCGTCCCGGTCAGCATCTTGAACAACTCCATCGAAAGATGATTCGACGAGCCGTTGCCGGCTGAAGCGTAGTTCAACTTACCGGGGTTAGCCTTCGCCAACGCAATGAGATCCTTGATCGACTGTACCGGCAGCTGGGGATTCACGACCAACAGGTTCGGTGTGGTTGCCGCCAGGACAACGGGCAACAAGTCGCGTTCCGAGTCGTAGGGCAACGAACTATAGAGCGCGGGATTGACCGCGAACGCAAAAGAAGTGATCAGCAGCGTGTATCCATCGGCCGGCGCCTTTGCCGCTAAATTGGTGCCGATGGTGCTGCCGGCACCGGGACGGTTGTCGACAATGACAGCCTGATGCCACGACTCCGTGAGTCTCTGCCCCAGCGTGCGTGCCAGCGTGTCGTTGAATCCGCCGGGCGGGTACGGGACGATGATCCTGATCGGCTTGCTCGGATAGTGCTGTGCTAAAGCAGGCTGCCCAGCTCCGCAGAGAATGCAGCACAGAACAAAAACGACATTGCAAAGGCGGGATGGTGCACAGTGCATTGTTGGTCAATCGCGTCAGATCGTGCCTGTAAGCGAGCTATTTGTTTCGAGCGGCCAGAAAGCGGCGCATGGCGGTCTGCGGCTCGCCGCTGGCATAGGCTTGCTTCTGAGCTGCTTTCGCTTCCACCAGTGCGGATTCAAAGCCTGCTTGCGTGACGTTGCGAAAGCGCTGCTTGGTGAGCCGCATGGCCGTTACAGGCAGCTTTGTCATCTCCGTGGCGAGAGCGCATGATTTTTCGAATACGCTTTCCTTACGCACCAGGTGATTGAGAATACCAATTGCGTGCGCGTTCTCGCCTGAAATGAGCTCACCAGTAAGCGATAGTTCCAGATTCCTGGAAAGTCCCACATGCAAACTCATTAAATAGGAGCCGACGATGCTGGCCAGTCCCGCCTTGATTTCCGGCTGGCCCAATTTCATTTCCGGATAGCCAACGCGAAGATCGGCGCACAGGCCGATCTGGAATCCAGCACCTGCAGCGGTGCCGTTGAACGCTATGATGCAGGGCTTGTCCAGGTCTCGAACGGCGCCGTACATCGCATGCTGCCGCGTCAGCCAGGCATCGACATCATCGACGCCGTATTTTGAAGTCTCGTCCAGATCCTGTCCCGAGCAAAATGCCCGCTCACCGGCGCCCGTAATCACGATCGCGCGTGTTGCATCATCGCTATTCAATTCACGCAGCAGCCCGATCAGCGTTTCACGCATCGCAACGTTCACGGCGTTCAAGACTTCCGGCCGGTTGAGGATAATGATTGCAACCGTCTCCCGGCGTTGGAGCTGGACCGTGTCAGCCATGTGCGATGCATTCATGGTCAGACATAGGCTGGTCCTTCGATGACGGGGTGGGCCTGCAGGAACCCCTCGTCCAGCTCAACGCCGATACCATCAGCTTCCAGTGGCAGCACGTTGCCCTCGGCGTCAATTTCATAAGGCGTCGAGACCAGCTTGTCGCGGAACAGATTATTTTTCGATATGTCTGCCTCGAAGTACCCGCCGTTGTCGATGGCAGCCAGAAAATGAATCGTGGCGGCCATGTTGAGTCCCGTCATGGAGGTATGCGGATGGATCGGCAGTTTCCAGCTTGACGCCATTGCGGCAATGCGGAGCGCTTCCGTAATGCCACCGGTTTTTGAAAGATCGGGCTGCAGGATGGTGATGGCGCCATCCTCGATGACCCGGTTGAACTCAAACCGGGTGTAGTGGTTTTCACCGGCTGCAAGTGGCAGACGGCCATAACGAGCCGCTTCACGATAGGAGCGGTAGTCATGTGCGGGAAAAGGCTCCTCGAGCCAACCGACATTCAACTCATCCAGCGCCGGCATTGCGGCGCGCGCGTCAGCCACTGTATAGCCGGTGTTGGCGTCGGAGAGAATTGCGAGGCTGCTGCCAAAGGTTTTTCTGACCATTGCAACCCGCTCGATGTCGCGCGACACCGAATCGCCGATGCGTAATTTGATCGCCTTGTAGCCGGCCCGCACATAAGGCTGTGCTTCCTCTGCCAGTGATGCCGGATCCTGATAACCCAGCGATACTCCACCTGCATAGGCCGGAATCGGCCTGGACCGGCCGCCGAGTAATTGATACAACGGTAGCTTGAGCATCTTGCCGCGAATGTCCCACAGCGCCATGTCGATGCCGGAAAGTGCAAGGCACGCTCCTGCACCCATGCCGTGGCTAGCCAGCTGCTTGTCGTAGACTTTCTTCCAGACACCCGTGATGTCGTTGGCATCCTGGCCCAACACTAACTGGCGCATCGTCGTGTTGACCAGGTGTGCGACAGCGCCAGGGCATCGTCCATGGTGCGCTTCGCCCCAGCCAATCAGCCCGTCTTCAGTCGAGACCTTGACGATCACCGCATCGCGTTTAACGGCGCGGCCGATGCCCAATGTCACGCTGTCTTTCGGATTGACTGGAAATGAAGTCGGATATGCCCGCACCTCGGTAATGCGTGGCCCTGTCATAAGACTTCCTCCCTATTCTGCTATTTATTTTTTCAGTAGATCGACCGCAATGACGCGATATGCGGGGTGATACGCGTCGCGGAAGGTCGCCGAATGATGAACTACTGGATAGCGGTCCTGCGCGATTTTTTCGAAGTATGCGACGACATCTTCCTGTGCGAACGGTATGCCGCCAGCTGCCGCAAGGTCGCCAAGGCAGCCGCAGAATTTCGCCAGCTTGTCGGGCGAGGCCGGATAGCTGTTTGCGGTTTCGACAAAGGCATGATGCAGCGTGCCGAGGTCACCGCCCTGCGCCAGGTAGGTGCGCAGGTGGACACGGCCGAGCCGGCCGTCCGGCGAAATAATGTCCTGCGCCGGCTCGGTGGCGCCGCTGGCCAGCGTGGCCGTTTCCTCATCGAGCCGCTTGCGCGCTGCAGCAGGATTGTCTACTGCGTGGCCCGGACCCAGCGCAGCTTGGTGTAGCAGCTTGTATATGTCATCAAGTTGCATTGCAGGATAACGCTTGAGATGCAGAGACAACAACTGATTGACGAATTTCATCTGGCGCTCCGGAATGATGCAGCATCTTAATCCATCGAGCCGTCTCGGATTGAAGCGGGTTGCAAAGAGCGTGTCGTAAGATTAAGTCGGGATTCACTTCTTCGCGCTGGGAAACTGGCAACTTTGCTGCATGACGGCC
>DATMZQ010000066.1:0-5164 GCA_035573615.1 Burkholderiales bacterium
GAAGACCGGTATCGTGAACTGGGATCCCGTGGACCAGACAGTCCTTGCCAATGAGCAGGTGATCGAAGGTCGCGGTTGGCGAACCGGCGCGCTGGTGGAGAAACGCGAGATCCCGATGTATTACCTCGCGATCACGAAGTACGCGGAGCAGTTGCTGTCTTCACTGGATTCGCTGCCGGGCTGGCCGGAGCGCGTGAAGACCATGCAGGCGAACTGGATCGGAAAAAGCTATGGCGTGCGCGCGGCGTTCCCGTACGTCTTGAATGGCAAGCCCGAAAAACTTTGGGTATTCACGACACGCGCCGACACCATCATGGGGGTGACATTTTGTGCTGTGGCCGCCGAACATCCGCTTGCCGCGGCCGCGGCGCAGCGAAATTCGGGGCTTGCCGAGTTTGTCGAAGAGTGCAGGCGCGGCAGCATCATGGAGGCCGACCTTGCAACCATGGAAAAGAAAGGCATGCGCACGGGGTTGTTCGTCAATCATCCGCTCACGGGCAAGAAGATCGAAGTGTGGGTTGGAAATTATGTGCTGATGAGCTATGGCGAAGGCGCAGTCATGGGTGTGCCGGGGCACGACGAAAGGGACTTCGCGTTTGCCAAGAAATACGGCTTGCCGATCCTGCAGGTCATCGACGTGCCCGGAAAACGGTATGACGTTGATGCGTGGCAACCCTGGTACGCGGATCAGGGCCTATGCATCAATTCCGGTAAATACGACGGGCTGGATTTTGTGCGCTCGGTAGATGCCATCGCGGCGGATCTCAACGCCGAAGGCTGTGGCGAAAAGCAGGTAACGTGGCGTCTGCGTGATTGGGGCATTTCGCGCCAGCGCTACTGGGGCTGTCCAATCCCAATCGTGCATTGCGCCGCTTGCGGCGACGTTCCGGTTCCGGAAGACCAGCTTCCTGTCCTGTTGCCCGAGGACTGTGTACCGGACGGCAGTGGCAATCCACTGAACAAGCGTGCTGATTTCGTCAACACGGCCTGTCCGAAGTGCGCCAGGCCGGCGAAGCGCGAGACCGACACCATGGACACGTTCGTTGATTCATCCTGGTATTTCCTGCGCTTCGCCTGCCCTGATCAACATAGCAAGATGGTCGACGAACGCGTCAACTACTGGTTGCCGGTGGATCAGTATATCGGCGGCATCGAGCACGCGATTCTGCATCTGCTTTATTCCCGCTTCTGGACCAAGGTCATGCGTGACCTGGGACTGGTGAAGTTCGATGAACCGTTTACGCACTTGCTGACCCAGGGAATGGTGCTGAACGAAATTTTCCAGCGCAAGGTGGATGGTGGCCGTGTCCAGTATTTCAATCCATCGGATGTTGAAATTGAATTCGACGACCAGGGCAAACGCAGCCGCACGATTCTGAAGTCCGACGGCCGACCGGTCGAGTCCGGTGGAATACGCACGATGTCCAAGTCCAAAAATAACGGGGTGGATCCCCAAGCCTTGATTGACCAGTATGGCGCGGATACTGCGCGCTTTTTCATGATGTTCACCAGTCCGCCTGAAGACACCCTTGCGTGGAATGACGACGGCGTGGAGGGGGCGTACCGGTATCTGCGCCGTCTATGGAAATTTAATTACGAACATCACACGGCAATATCCGATAGTGCGGCCAGCGTTACGGCGGCGGACCGGAATTACAGGCGAGAACTGCATCTGCTGCTGCAGCAGGCCAATTTCGATTACGAGCGCAAACAGTTCAATACCGTAGCTTCGGCGTCGATGAAGATCCTCAATCTGCTGGAACAGGCGGGTGCTGGAAAAGCCGGCTTGTTGCGCGAAGGAATGAGTATCTTGCTCCGGCTGTTGTCGCCCATCGCGCCGCATATCGCGCAAACGTTATGGCGCGAATGCCGTTTTGGGGATGATATTCTGAATGCAGACTGGCCGGTAGTCGACACAGCGGCATTGGTGCGCGAACAGATTGAACTGGTGCTGCAGGTCAACGGCAAACACCGAGGCTCTGTCGTTGTTCCGAGCGACGCGTCCCGCGCGGCCATCGAGGACCTGGCACTCGCAAGTCCGAACGTCCAGAAACATATTGCAGGCCTGCCGGTCAAAAAAGTCATCGTTGTACCGGGGCGGCTGGTCAATATCGTTGTATGAACAGACAATGAACAGCGTGTGTAAACGTTATTCGCTCCGGGATCCTGGCCTATCGGCTTTGACCACTGCGATTATCGCCGTTGCGATGATATTGTCTTCCTGCGGCTTTCAGTTGCGGGGTCAAGCAGCCATTCCGTATAAAACGCTGTTCATCGAGACTTCTGGTTATTCCCAGTTTGCGAACGATCTCGAGAGGGCAATTCGCTTCAGTAGCGGAACCAAGGTAGTCAGCAACCGCGATGATGCGCAGGCGATCCTGCGAATCATGGGAGAAGCGCAGGAAAAGCACATTCTTTCGCTGTCTTCTGGCGGGCGGGTACGCGAATTTGAATTGAACTACCGGGTCAATTATCGATTGATCGACCATGCGGGCAAGGATTTGGCACAACCCGGGCAGATCGACCTGCGTCGCGACATGACTTACGACGACACCGAAGTCCTTGCCAAGGAATCGGAAGAGCAGCTGCTGTACCGGGACATGAAGAAGGATGCCGTACAGCAGATGATGCGTCGCCTGTCGGCAGCCAAGCCGGTCGCATAGATTCTGATGCGGACGATATAATCCGCGCAACGACAATCCCGGATTTGCGATGCCACCCGAAGGTTCAGTCGGCGTAGTCAGCCCGAGGCTCGCCCATTTCAATGATCCCTTGGCGCTCCGGAGCGGCGCCCGGCTGGAAGCTTACGATCTCGCGTACGAGACGTACGGTACGCTCAATTCAAAACGCAGCAACGCGGTGCTGGTTTGTCATGCGCTCAATGCATCGCATCATGTTGCTGGAAGCTATGCCGACGATCCGGGCAACGTGGGTTGGTGGGATAACCTCATTGGCCCAGGGAAGCCGGTCGATACCGACCGCTTCTTCGTGGTCGGCGTCAATAACATCGGCGGTTGTCATGGTTCCACGGGACCGGCCAGCGTCAATGCTTCCACCGGCCAACCCTGGGGAGCTGCCTTTCCGGTCGTCACGGTGGAGGACTGGGTGGAAGCACAGGCGCGGCTCGCGACGAGGCTCGGCATCGACCGATTCGCCGCGGTGATGGGCGGGAGTCTTGGCGCAATGCAGGCCATGCAATGGGCCATTAGCCAATCTTCTCGCGTGGGGCACTCCATCGTCATAGCGGCCGCACCAAAGCTCTCGGCACAGAACATCGCATTCAACGAAGTAGCCCGCCAGGCCATCACCACGGACCCGGATTTTCACGGCGGCAATTATTATTCCCATGGTGTCGTGCCGAAACGCGGTTTGCGTATTGCGCGCATGATCGGCCATATCACCTATTTGTCCGACGATGCAATGGCAGAGAAATTTGGCCGCGAGCGCCGGGCCGGTGCTTTGCAATTCAATTTCGACGTTGAGTTCCAGATCGAATCTTATTTGCGGTATCAGGCCGACAAGTTCGCCGAGCGCTTCGATGCCAATACCTATTTGCGCATCACCAAGGCACTCGATTATTTCGATCCCGCCGCTGCGCATGGCGGCATTCTATCCGCCGCTCTTGCGCGTGCGACGGCAAAGTTCCTGGTGGTCTCATTCACTTCCGATTGGCGGTTCACACCAGCACGTTCGCGGGAAATCGTCAAGGCTTTGCTGGACAACCGGCTCGGTGTCAGCTATGCGGAGATCGATGCGCCACATGGCCACGATGCCTTTCTGATGGACGATTTTCGCTATCACAATCTGTTACGCGCATACTTCGACAACATATCGCGCGAGGTGTCCGCGTGATACAGAATGCGCCGGTCTTTCTTTCCGCCCGCCCGGATTTCGTGGCGATCGCAAAATGGATCCAGCCCAATGCAAAAGTGCTGGATTTGGGCTGCGGGGATGGGTCTTTGCTGCATCACCTTCAGGAAGCGCGCGGCGTGACGGGTTACGGAGTGGAAATCGACGACGCCAAAGTCCTTGCCTGCGTAAAAAGCGGTGTGAATGTTCTGCAAAATGATTTCGAAAGTGGCCTTTCCGGATTCGAGGATGGTTCGTTCGATTACGTGATCCTGTCACAGACACTGCAGGCTATTCGTCATACCGAACGTGTCGTCAATGAAATGTTGCGGGTCGGCCGGCAAGGCATCGTCACATTCCCTAATTTTGGCTACTGGCGCCCCCGCCTTCAGGTTCTCGCCGGCAACATGCCGGTGTCCAAGGCATTGCCGTACGAGTGGTATGACACGCCGAACATTCACCTCTTTACGATCGACGACTTCGAGAAGTTCTGCGCTGCACAGGGCATTCGCATCCTGGAGCGAAACGTGATGGTTGATGGCCGCCCGGTGGCATGGATGCCAAACCTACGGGGCTCGCTGGCGGTCTACCGGTTTGATAGAGCGGTCCGGGTCGGCTGATTGCGCGGCATGACACAGGCCTCGCTGGTCTCGGCGCTGTTCACGCGCCGCATGCTGATCTGCGTATTCACCGGTTTTAGCTCCGGTCTGCCGCTTTACTTGCTGCTCAATCTGCTGCCTGCGTGGCTGCGTACCGAAGGCATCAATCTCAAAGTCATCGGCGCATTCGCGCTGATCCAGTTTCCCTACACCTGGAAATTTCTCTGGTCACCTGTTCTCGATCGCTACGTGATACGCCCGTTGGGCCGGCGCCGCGGCTGGATGCTGGTGACGCAAATTCCGCTCATGGCGAGCGTTGCATGGCTGGGTACGCTGTCACCGCATACCGAACTGTCCTGGGTCATTTACGCCGCAACCGCAGTGGCTTTTTTGAGTGCAACACAAGATATCGCGATCGATGCCTATCGCCGCGAGCTGCTGTCCGATAAGGAACTCGGTCTTGGCAATGCCGTGCACGTAAACGCTTATCGAATCGCCGGACTGATCCCTGGGTCGCTGTCGCTCATTTTGGCAGACCACTTTCCCTGGGAAATGGTGTTCGGCATCACCGCGTTGTTCATGCTTCCGGGCATAGCGATGACCTTGCTGGTCGCCGAACCGGAAATGGCGGCCCCGCCGAAAACGCTGCGTGCGGCGGTGGTCGAGCCGTTTCGCGAGTTCGTGGGCCGGGCCGGTGTGCGCAGTGCGCTGCTGGT
>DATMZQ010000067.1:0-5530 GCA_035573615.1 Burkholderiales bacterium
CCCGGCCGGCCCTGATTTGCGAGCGCACTTCCGGACGCTGGAATTCCCGGGCGATCGTTGCCGGAATGTCCCCGAGGTGTGCCGAGTCGAATTTCTGGCGTACATTCACCATGCGCGGGAGCCCAACATCCAATCCGCCGGCAATGTTTACCTCTATTTTGTCTTCAATCATGTTGGCTCCTCAGGCGGCTTCAAAGTACGGCACGACATACGGCCCTTCGGGAATCACCGCGAGCGGGTGATTCCCGTTGCGTTGCATGCACTCTTGCAATGTTTCTTCGACTGAATCGATCAGGGTGACCCCGGTGAGTGCGCGATCGGGTTGCGGCAAGCCGCCGCTATACAAGTGAACCACCCCGGCTTTCATGGGCTTCAGTTGCATCTGGGTCTGCCACTCGTCAATGTCGGCAAACTGCTTGCGGCTGATATCGGCGAAGAACCCTTCTGCCCCGAGCCCGATCAGGCGCCTTTGCGCATCCGCATATTCTTCCGAGCCGAGTCCCTCCGAACATTCGGATACGATCACGAGATTGCCGCCGGGCTCAAGGATATCGACCGGTCCCACCATTCCTTTCACGGTCTGGTAATACGTCTTGTCGAGCGGATAGCCGGCAGCGCTGGTCACGACGGTCTTGAAGCGGCGCCCAACCGGAACGCGTGCATAGCGCTGCGTGAAGTCTACCGCTTGCAGATGGCTGGCGAGAATTTCCCCATAGTTCACGAACGACAGCCGCCGATGCTCGTCGATGACCGTGTTCACTGCAAGCACATGACCCAGCATGCGCACGATTTCGAGCTGTTCTTCGTGTAATGGATTACCGTCCAGAACACAGTTGTCTGCCATGGGGTGAGCCATGAAGCGCGCACTGTGGAATGTGGTAATGGTATCGCGGTGCGCCACACCCGGCGCAATGACCTTGCGTCCCCCGGAGTACCCCGCCATGAAATGCGGTTCCACGAGGCCCGTTGCAATTTTCAGGTCGGCTTCGACAAAACGGCGATCAAGCTTGACTGGCGTACCCCTCGGGGTTCTGCCGAGATCCACATGAGCGGCATCATCGCGCGCAAAATGATTGACGACCCGCACGGTTTTCAGTACCCAGGCATCGCCTACCAGTTCCTCGAGTTCGGCGCCTTCGTTTGGACGGTGCAGGCCGGTGGCGACCAGTACCGTAATTTGATCGGCGTTCATGCCCGCATTGAGCAGCTCACGAATGATCTCGGGCAAAAGCAGGCCATTTGGCACCGGGCGCGTAATGTCGCAAATGAGGATGCACGCGGATTTCAGTCCACGCGCCTCCTGTACTAGCGAATTTGCCGCAACCGGCCGCGCGAGCGCACTGCTCACCGCCGACCTGGGATCCTTCTCCAGCGGCATCGCGGGTTTGCGGATCACGGTGACGTCCCAGTGGTCGGGCAATTCAAGGGGATAACGGCCGCGACCGTAATTTAGATCAAGTTGCATCGGCATTCGGAGAAAAAAAGCAAGGAAACTATAGCACTGGCGGGGCGCTCGCGTGCGCACACAGGCTTCCGAACGTTCGTTCTAGAAGGTAGCATCTCATAACATGAATTTATCCGACCCCGTAATGGCGGCATTGATCGGAGCGAGCGCTACTTTTACGACCGCGCTGTTCCAGCTACTGATCAATGCCCGGCGTCAGGCTGCCGAAAGAGCGGCAGGCAAGCCAGCTTCGCGCAAATCCGGTACGTGGCTGGCGATCTTTGCGCTGATGCTGGCTGCCGCGGTGGGTGGCTATGCTTTTTCGGAGTACCAGGGCTTCCGCGACCGCGATGACGAAAAGCGTTTGCGCCAGGAAATGCAAACCAGTCTGCGCGACATCGGAAACGTTGCGGTACGGCTTGAACGCGCGGGCCTGCAGAGAAGTGACCAGGGCGACGTCGATGCAATGCTGGCCGCCGAACGCCGAAGGGGCATAGAAGGCGTTGCCGCGGTAATCGAGGTCCCGGCCTGCGCAGGCTCGCAATCCGGCACGGACGCCTCCGCCATGTGCAACGAGGCACATGCGGTTCATGTTACCGTTTGTGCAGTTATCCCGCTAACAGCCGTGGTAAGCGAAGTTCAGGTTTTCACACGAGCCGCGGATGCCGCACAAGCCTGGACCGACGCCAAAGTACAGCCAGGACAAGACGCAGGCTCCGCGAAATTCATCGACACCTTTTCGGAACGTGCACAAGGCGACGCGAAGGAGGTGTGCCAGCAGTTCATGCATTGGAACAGCCAGAAGCCGCGGCTGGCGCGCATACTGGTTAAATATACCATCTGATTCTCGTCGGCTTGTTGTTGAGCAAAATCGCCGCATGCACGTTGGGAGCTGCAATGAGCCGTATCAATCGCGTGGAAGTGCAGGAATTCGCCTTTGAATTGCCCGACCTCGGTGTCGATAGCGGCGGCTTCAATATCGTGTACTACCCCGGCAATCGGCTGAACCTGACCAAGTATGCGGTAGCGATTGAAGCCGATGACGGCGCGAGAGGTGAGTATGTGACCGTGTGGGGCGGAACCAAAATGGCGCTGGGCCAGACGCTGGCGCTTGCGCCCCAATTGCTTGGCCGCGATCCGCATCAGCGTGAATGCATTTATGACGATTTCAAGCGGGCATTGCGCCAATACGACCACATGGGCGTTGGTTGCCTGGACATCGCGCTTTGGGATCTCGCTGGAAAACAGTTTGGCGTGCCGATCTGGAAAATGCTGGGCGGATGGAGGCAGCGTCTGCCGACGTATGCCAGTTCCTATCACGGCGACCGCAACGGCGGCTTGTCGAGCGCCCAGGCTTATGTCGATTTCGCCGAACAGTGCTTCGAACTCGGCTATCGCGCGTTCAAGATGCACGGCTGGTGTGACGGGAACGCAAAGGAGGAAAGCGAAGCCGTGCTTGCTTTGGGGCGCCATTTCCGTGGACGCATGGATCTGATGCTCGACCCGGCTTGCGAATTGCGCACCTTCGCAGATGCGCTGGCTGTTGGGCGCGCATGCGATGAAGCGGGATTTTTTTGGTACGAAGACCCAATGCGCGACGGCGGCTGGTCGCAGCATCTGCATCGCAAACTCCGTCACTTCATCAAAACCCCGCTGTTGCAGACTGAACATGTGCGCGGACTCGAACCGAAAGCGGACTTCATCGTCAATGACGCGACGGATTTCGTGCGCGCGGATCCCGAATACGACCTTGGCATTACCGGCACCATGAAAATAGCGCATCTCGCCGAAGCGTTCGGCCTCGATGTGGAGATTCATGCGCCTGGTCCGGCTCACCGGCATTGCATGGCGGCGATTCGCAACACGAATTATTACGAGCTGGCCTTGGTCGGTCCAAAGTGCGCCAATGCAATGCCGCCCGTCTATGCGGATGGATACAGCGATCAACTCGATGCAGTCGGGGGAGACGGCTGCTTTCCTGTTCCTAACGGGCCGGGCCTCGGTGTCGAGTACGACTGGGATTTCATCAGGCAACATAGTGTGATGCTGCATGAGTTCAAGTAAGTCCGGCGAGGCGCGCTGGAGCATTTGGCTCTGCCAGTGGAGCTACGCGATGACCGCTACGCGTGCGTAGCGTTCTCAGCGGCAGCAAAGGCTCCCGCCTGGCTTCCGTCTCTTCCTGCGGCGCAGCATCGGTTCGTCCATACTTGCGCATGCGAACCAGCGAGTTAGCCGGACAATTCGACTATACTTCCCCCGCGATTGGGAAGACGCGGCCGCCTGGCCGCGTTACCCGATCAACATAAAAAAATTATCAGGGGAGCCTTCATGATCTGGTCTCAGGTTTACGACCCGCTCGGCAACACCATCCTGTCCACGTTTGTCTGCGCGATTCCGGTTCTTGTCTTGCTTGGCGGATTGGGGATTTTTCGCATCCGCGCCCACTATGCGGCGCTCGCGGGCCTGGTTGCGGCTGTCATTATCGCGATGTTCATCATCGGCATGCCGGGAGAGATGACGCTGCGCGCCGGTTTTTATGGCGCGCTGTTCGCCGCCACGACGGTCTGCTGGATCATCTTCAACCTGATTTTCCTGTACCGCATGACCCTGCAAGTGGGGTTGTTCAAGATCTTGCAGGACAGCATCGGCGGCATTACCAACGACCGCAGACTGCAGCTGATCCTGATCGCATTCTGCTTCGGGGCGTTTTTCGAAGGCGCTGCCGGCGGCGGGACGCCGGTTGCAGTAACCGGGGCGATTCTGATCGGGCTTGGATTCAATCCGCTGGCGGCATCGGGCCTGTCGCTAATCGCCAATACTGCGCCAGTAGCCTATGGCGGCCTCGGAACGCCAATCATCGTTTTGCACTCGGTCACTCAGCCGGAAAATCCGGACTATCTCTTTGCGCTATCCTCGATGGTAGGACGGCAACTGCCCTTCTTTTCGGTGATCGTCCCGATTTGGCTGGTATTGACGTTTTGCGGATGGCGCCGGACGGTGGAAGTTTGGCCTGCGGTTCTCGTGGCCGGCCTGTCATTCGCGATTCCGCAATTCGTGATCTCGAATTATCACGGTCCGTGGTTGGTGGACATGCTCGGCGCCATGATCTCGATGATCACACTGGCCGTCTTCCTGGCCATCTGGAAACCGAAATCGGTCATGCTCGATGCGTCTGGTGCCGGCGTCACCGTGCCGCGCGCCCAGGCGGCCGCTATTCATCACGGGCACAGCCGCGATCTTGTGATCAAGGCCTGGACGCCGTGGGTCATTTTGACCGTTGTGTTGTTCCTGTGGGGCCTGCCCTTAGTCAAGGCGTTCCTGAATCTGAAAGGCATCACCTACTGGGAGTGGCAAATCCCGGGACTGCACAACCTTGTGCAGCGCGTGGAGCCAGCCGTCGCTGCGCCGAGAGTCGAGCCCGCCATCTGGAAGTGGGGCATCATTTCCGCTACGGGGACCGGCATCCTGATCGCCGCGATCATTGCGGGCTTCGTGATGGGGCTCAAGGTCAAGGATATGTTCAAGACCTGGATTGAGACCTTCGGCGTTATGAAGTACTCGTTGCTGACCATCCTGGCCATGCTTGCGCTTGGGTATATCACGCGGTACGGCGGCATGGATGGCACCCTGGGCCTGGCTTTCGCCAACACCGGTTGGCTGTATCCATTTTTCGGCACGATGATCGGATGGATCGGAGTCGCGCTGACCGGAACGGATGCAGGCTCGAACGCGCTGTTTGGCAGCCAGCAGGTCATTACCGCGAATAAACTGGGCCTCAGCCCGACGCTGATGGCGGCAGCAAACAGTTCCGGCGGCGTGATGGGCAAAATGATCGATGCGCAGAGCATCGTTGTCGCATCTGTGGCTACCAACCAGCAGGGCAGGGAGGGCGTAATCCTGCGCTACGTGTTCTGGCACAGCATATCGCTGGCTGCGCTGGTTGGCATGCTGATCATGTTGCAGGCCTACGTGCCATTCTTCCAGGCCATGGTCCCGCAATAGAAAGCACCCTCTTCCGACGGCACGGCGACGTTTTGCCGTGACATTTCATTTGACGGACATGCGAAATCTGCAGGTGGTACTGGC
>DATMZQ010000068.1:0-8333 GCA_035573615.1 Burkholderiales bacterium
ATCGACCTCGACGTAAAGCGGAAAAGTAATGTCGTGGCGCAGCAGTTCAAAATAGGCGTTGTCGTGCAATTGCACGATGTTGTCCTTGCTGCCGGTATAGAAATTGTCCACGCACAGGACGTCGTGACCGTGCTGGAGCAGTCGCTCACAGAGATGCGAACCCAGAAATCCCGCTCCACCGGTTACCAGGATGCGTTTTCGTTGCGCGTCCCTTATGCAGACCTCCGCTGTTCATGGTTAGTAGCTGGACGCGCGAACGTCTCGGTGCGCCCGGGGGCATGCGGCCTGCGATGGCGGGGTTGCTCGTGCCGACGCAGCAACGCCGCCATGGCGCCGGCGACTTCGAGTGCTGAAACGGCGCGGGCGCAAGGGTGGTCGAATGGGCAGTCCCGATAGGAACACGGCCGGCAGTTCACAGGCGCAAACACCATTCGATGCAATCGAGTATCGAGCGGCGCCCAGCGCGCCGGATCTGACCCGCAACTTACGATGACGCTGCAGGTCTGCACGGCGGCCGCAATATGAGATACGCCGGTATCGTTGCACACGAGTCCGGCAGCGTTCCGAATCAGCGCAGCCAGCGCGCCAAGCGATGTTCGGCCGGCAAGGTCAACCGGCGCGATTCGCATGGCGCGCGCAACGCTGGCAGTGAGTTGGCGCTCCGCCGCCGTACCGGTGAGCACGACCCGATAACCCAAGGCGGACAGTTCATCGCCAACCTTTGCAAAGCGCTCCGCGGGCCAGCGGCGTGAAGGCAGCTGCGATCCCGGGTGCAGGCAAACGTACGACAGGGCGTCCAAAGAATGCTGATCAGAAATGTTTTCGAATTCTGCGTAGTCCGCAGGCAGCAGCGGAAATTCGAGTTCGGCATTTTGCGCCGGCACGCCCAGCGCTTTTACCAGGCGCAACCAACGCAAAATTTCATGCTCGCGAGCTTGCCAGGGAAGAAAGCGTTCCTCATCCGGACAATATTCACCGGGCAGGTAATAGCCTGCGCTGCGGCTTGCGCCGATCAGCTGGACCAGCGGATTGGCGATGCGCCCATGACCGTGCATTTGCAATGCCAGATCGAAGCTATGCCGTTGCGCCTGCTGCAGGAAAGCCGTAACAGCTGCGGCGTCAAAAGCGCGCTCCGGCAATCCCGGATAACCGGGAAACTCGATGAAGTCGTCCACATACTGACTGAAGCGGTTCCTGAAATCGCGCGCCCAGGGCAGGCTAATCAAGGTGATGCGCGCGTCCTGGAACGCGTGCCGCAGTGCGCGCAATGCCGGAACAACACACAGCATGTCGCCCAACTGCAGCGCACGCAGAACCGCAACGGATCCTATTTTGCCGAGCTTGTCAGGCATGCCAGGGCTCCGCTTGCCTGGCGGTCCGCGTTGTTGTTTGCGCGGTGCCGGAAGACTTCTCTAGCATGAATGGTCCTATGACTAATGCATCGAGGGGCGAAGTCCAGAAACACTCTATTGCATCGCGCGGACTGCAAACGATCGGCTCGCTGCGCGTATTAAACGAGGTATTGACCAGTACCGGAACGCCGGTGATCTGCTGGAATGCCTTCAGAAGATCATAGTAAAGTGGATGCTGCCTGCGATTGACAGTCTGCACGCGGGCTGTGCCGTCGACGTGGCGCACCGCCGGGATGCGCTCACCCTTATCCTCTGCCACATCGAAAATGAACAGCATGAAAGGAGAGACGCGCGCGCCCTGAAACCACCGTGCGGCCTCTTCTTCGAGCACTGCCGGCGCAACCGGCCGGAAATCTTCGCGATCCTTGATTTCGTTCAAACGCTGTTGCATGTCCGGCGACAATGGCGACGCCAGAATGGAGCGTGCGCCGAGCGCACGCGGTCCGAATTCCATGCGGCCCTGAAACCAGCCGACGATTTTATCCTGCGCCAGCAGCTCAGCCGTTTCTTCGGCAACGTTTGCGAGCCTGCGATAGGGCAATTTCGCGCGTTTCAGGAAGGTCTCGATTTCCTCTGCGGAATATTCCGGGCCGAGGAACGCATGATCCATGCGATACCCGGGTAACATCTTTTGTGTGCCGGCATTGCGCGTTTTCCAGTCGATCCACAGTGCCGCGCCCAGCGCCGTTCCGGCGTCGCCCGCGGCAGGTTGCACCCATACCTGATCAAAGATGCCCGCATCGCGCAATCTCCCGTTCATCACGCAATTGAGCGCGACGCCACCGGCCATTGCGACTGCGTTTTCTTCGGTCTCGGCTCTGAGCCAGCGCGCCAGCTCGATGACCCGCTCCTCCAGAACTTCCTGTAGCGAGCGCGCGATGTCGAAATGGCGCTGCAAGAGTTCTGCGTTGCGCTGGCGCGCGGGACCAAAGCGTTCTTCGAGGCGCAGATTTCGCGTCGTGTAGCGGCCTTCGCCTTCCAGGCGAACAATGTCGCGAAACTCATCCAGGTAGTGCGGGCTGCCGTAAGAGGCGAGGGCCATGACCTTGTATTCATCGGACGAATGCAGGAATCCCAGATAGCTGGTGACGGCTTCATAGAGCAGGCCGAGTGAATCGGGCACATCAATCTGGAGCAGACGGCGAAAACCGCGCCCGGAGAATTGTCCGTAGCTGGTTGTGGCGCGTTCACCGCGCCCATCCAGCGTCAGCACGGCGCAGCTGTCGAACGGGGCAGCCAGAAATGCACTGGCTTCGTGCGCGAGATGATGTTCGACGAAATGCCATCGCCAGCGGCGCGCCTGCTTTGCAGTTCGATAGCGGCCGCGCAAATGATGCGGGACGCCGTCGATGAGCTGGCGTTCGGCATTGATCACATAGGCCAGCGCCAATGGCTCCCAAGGGGAAACCCAGTTCACCGCGACTTTCTGTTTGCTGGGCTCTAGCGGCAGCGCAATGCTGGCATTTTGCGCGCTATCTTTGTCCAGCAACAGGTAGGGATCGTACGAGTAAGCGACATGGTCAATGTCAGCGAGTTCGATCCCTGAATGCCCCAGGCAATAATCGATCGCGTTGAAAGGGAGCTCCCAGGTAGTGAAGGGCAGGGGACGCTTGCCGTGCTTGATGCGCGTGAAGCGTTCCTCTTCCGCGGCGGACACGACCTGACCATCCTTGACCAGACAGGCCGCGGTGTCATGAAAAGCGGCGTTGATTCCAAGTGTGTACATGGCTATTGTCCGGCAGCAATGGTGTTGAAGGCAGGAATGAGGCCGGCAACTCTGCTCCGCCCCGTGGCGCGGAAACGCAAACTCGGCCGCGATCCCAGCAACTCCAGCGCGGCGGCTGCCACCGTTTCCGGCTGAACGCGCCGCAGACAATCATGATGGCCCAGGGGACAACTGCTCTTGTAGCAGTTGCGGCAGGCGACATCATGGAACAGCACCTTGTTCGCCACCTGCCACGGTGTGTGCTGCGGATTGGTAAGCGCGTACAGGTCCACCACCGGTGTGCCGAGCGCAGCGGCCATGTGCACCGGACCGGTATTGTTCGACACCATGACATCGGCGCATTCGATCGCCGCACCGAGTTCACCGAGCTCCATGAGTCCCGCCGCTGAATGAGAAGGCACATCCATGCCCAGACGGATTCCCTCGATGAGCGGCTTTTCTTCGGCGCCGCCGGTGAACACTATTTCGCAATCGATACGCCGTCCCAAAATGCTCATTGCCTGTGCGAACTGCGCCGGCGGATAGCGGCGAGAAGCAGCCGTCGCGCCCGGATGCACCAGGACCAACGGCTTGCGCAAGGTTATTCCCAAGGCATGCAGCAGACGACGTGCACGGGCTTTTGCGGGCTTGGGCACGGCCATTGACAGCCGTTCATTGTTCGTGCGTGACCCGACTGATTCTACGAGGTCCAGCTGACGCCTGACCTCATGGCGGCTCACATTGGCCGGTTCCGGATCTGCCACCCAGTGCGTGAGCAAGTGATATGGATTTTCGTGGCAATGTGCCAGGCGCAATGGGATGCCGGCAAGATAGCAAAGATACGCTGCGGGCAACGGGTTCTGGCTGTAGACGGAAAAAATCACAGCCGCATCGTACTTTCCGTGAGCAAGCCGTCGTTTCATTACTGCGTCCGCCGCCGGCCCTTCAGTAGCGGGTTTCATCCACGGTGCACGGAACTCGACGACGGCGTCGATCTCGGGAACCAGGCGTGCGGCTTTCGCTCCCGAGGGCGAAGTCAGCAGCGTGATGCGCCGTCCCGCAACCGACTCTCTCAGTGCCCGGATGGCGGGTGTGGTCATCAACACGTCGCCGAGGCTATCCAGGCGAACGCACAACACATTGCGCGCCTGTTCCCAGTTCATGCGCTGACACCCGCGGTCTCGGCCGCTATTGCCCGGTCTACTCGCACAATGGTGGTGGCAGCCTCCAGCAGATTCGTGGCCACCACGTGCGGACAGCGCTCGGCAGTCAGCTCCCACTCGGTTTCATTGCCGTTGTTGATCAGCACCGTCTTGCAATTCACCCTGCGTCCCGCCTCGATGTCGTCCAGGATGTCGCCGACCAGCCAGCTGCGATGCAACTGCAGCCCGTGATCTTTTGCCGCGCGCGTCAACATACCCGGCGCTGGCTTGCGGCAATTGCATTGCAGGCGATAGGCCGGAATTTTTGCCCTTGGAAAATGTGGGCAGTAGTAAAAGCCATGCAGCGATACGCCGGCAGGAAGCAGCAATTCCTGAAGCCGTTGCTCCACTGCCTGCAGTGCATATTCCGGAAATAATCCGAGCGCTACGCCAGGCTGGTTCGATACTACGATGAGGCGGTAGCCGGAACGTGCAAGCAGATGCAAGGCTTCCCCGGCTCCGGGAGCAAGGCGCATCTGCTCCGGTGCGACGTTGTACGGGACGTCTTCGATCAGAGTGCCGTCCTTGTCCAGGAATACCGCGCTCGTGCGGGCTTTTATGGCCATGATGTCTCTCGCATGGGCAGAACCATGACTTCTGGAATGACCGTCTCGGCCGGCTGCGTCAGCAGGAAGCAAACTGTCGCTGCGACATTCGCCGGATCCTGCAAGACATCGGGATCGAGGTCCGGAAAGCGATCCAGCAGAAACGGCGTGCGCATCCCGCCGGCGATGACGGCGCTCACTTTGATGCCATGTGGACGCAGCTCTGCGTGTAGCGCATGGCTCAAACCGAGCAGTGCCCACTTGCTGGCGTGGTACGCGGAGGCATTGGGCCATGCGCGCCGCGCTGCAGTTGAAGCGATGTTGACGATGTGCCCGCCGCCCTGGCGCCGCATGACAGGCACCGCGTATTTGCACAGCAGGAACGGACCACGCAGATTGGTGCGCACCACCGCGTCCCATTGGTCCACGCTCAATTCTTCGATCGGCAACGTAAAATCGATGCCGGCGTTGTTGATGAGTGCGTCAAGACGACCATGGGACGCTATGGTGTCCGCAATGGCCTTCTGCACTTGTTCGTCTGCGCCGATGTCCACCTTCAGTGCATGAGCCCGGCCGCCGCGTTGACCGGCATTGCGCGCAACGGCGCGGGCATTCTCCAGATTGACATCCGCTACCACGACCGTCGCGCCCGCTGCGGCTAATGCGTTGCAGATCGCGGCGCCAAGACCGCGGCCGCCGCCGGTGACGAAAGCGATTTTGTCACGCAGCGGCGCTAATTGCGCGGCGTGATGAACGTCGAGATTCGCGGGCGGCAGAGATTCTGTCTTCATGCGATATCCTTCAGGCTAGCGCGGCGATGCGTTGCGGCTCGATGCTCTCGCCGCACACCTGTTTATAGAATGAAGCGATGGATCCGGTGACGCCGCCCCACGTGAAGCAGCGATTCACGCGGCGGATGCCGTTGCGGCCGAATTCCTTGAGCCGGTCCGGCTGCTGGTACAGACCCTGAATGCATTGAGCCAGTGCATCGGGATCATTGGGTGGCACGAGACAACCGGTCTCGCCATCTACCACGCTGTATTTGATGCCGCCGACGTCTGATCCGATCACGGGCGTACCACAGGCCATCGCTTCCAGCGGCGTAATGCCGAAGGGTTCGTACCACGGCGTCGTGATAAAAATGTCCGCCGCGCTGTAATAGAGCTTCAACAGTTCCCGGCTACGGCGGCCAACAAACATGACTTGTTCGCTGACATTCTCGGCTTGCGCAATCGAGCGCAAGCGCGCGATCTCCGGCGTTAGCGCCGGGTCGGGAAGATCCGAGTTGCCGCCGACCACCATCAGCGTCGGACGTATCGCATCCTTGCCGGCAAGCCGTGTCAGCGCGAGAATGGCGTTGTCGATCCCTTTGCGCGGGACGGTACGGCCAAGATTCAGCAGCAGGGGTTGGTTTGGCGCAAGTCCCAGTGTCTTGCGGGCAAAGCGCTTGGCGATCGGCCAGAATTCCGCGGCATCGAAACCGCACGGGATCACCGAAATCCTGGCCGGATCGGCCTTGTACAGCGACAGCAGATCCGCCTCATCTTGTGGACACTCCGCAATGATGCCGTCCGCGTTTTCGACGATGCGATCTTCTATGTCGATGCGCTCGGCCGGGAACTGGTCAGCTTCGCGCTGGTGCAGGCGCCGTACGCGACCCAATGCATGAAACGTTATGACGAACGGAATGCCCAGGCTCTCTTTCAGGATTTGTGCCACCAGCCCCGACATGAAGAAATTGGCATGAACCAGATCGTAATGGCCCTCGCGCGTGCAAAACGTCGCCACATAGGCCGCAAACTGTTGCATGGTCGGCAGCAGGTCTTCCTTGCGTACGAATTGCGGTGGACCCGCAGGAACGTGAACGACGCGCAAGCCGTCCCCACATGGCACGACTTCGGCGAGCAATGGATTATCGCGACGCGTAAATACGTCGACGCGATAGCCGAGCGAAACGAGGTGCCGCGCGACCTGAGCCACATATATGTTCTGGCCGCCGCTGTCCACTCCGCCTGCCGCAGCCAAAGGCGACGCGTGATCACTGATAAGGGCAATTCTTCGAAGCATGAGGCCCATCCTGTCGAGGGAACAACCGATGCGTTGGTAGGGGCGCAAGCAAGCAAACGCGTTCCGTCCCCGTACACGCAACAAAATAAATTCAGCGCAGCACGCAGCAACACCACGCTGCGTTCTGCGCCTGTAAAAGCAAAAGCTGTTCCTCGGTTCTGCAGCAGGACGCAACCGTGCAGTTGCAGCGTTGCGCGACGTTAAGCCGCTTCTATTTCGCTGGTGCCGTGGCCGCTCGAGATAGTGGCGGAAGGTCGTCCGAAATTCTTACCGGACTGTTGTACCGATTACCCGGTCGCAGGCAGCGTTTGAAAAATGATTTTTGCGGTTCGATGAAGTCTTGCCGGTGTATCGAAAACGTTACATCACTCGCAATGCACCGGCTTCACAACCGAACGTTAATTCCCTTGCACGACTACTTGCATATACTTGCCTAGGCCGCGCATCGATCGATGGAGCAGTCATTAGCAGCGCGCGTTTGTGCGCCAATGGGAGCACCATGCAAGGTAAAAGAATTGCAGTGTTGGAAAGCCGCTTTGGCGAGGGTCTCGTGACGCTGCTGGAAAAGAGGGGTGCCATTGCGTTTCATGCACCCGCTCTCGCCGAGGAACCGGACATTGATTCGAAGATGATCGGGCGATTGCTTGAGGAATGGGCGGCAAGCCCATTTGTACTGGCAATTTTTCAAACCGGTGTCGGCACCCGCGCCTTGTTTGAGGCGGCCGACAGGCTGGGCATGGCAGAGTCATTGCTGGCTCTGTTGGCGACTTGCAAAGTTGCAGTACGGGGACCGAAGCCCACGGCAGCACTGCGTGCTCGCCATGTGCGCATTGATCTTATGGCGCTCGAGCCTTACACCACCGCGCAAGTGCTGGAGTCGGTTCGTGGTTTCGATTTGACCGGAGCGCGCGTGCTGGTACAGCGATACGGTGAAACCAATCTTGGACTCCAGGCGGCGCTCGAGGCGCGGCGAGCGCAGGTTGTTGAGGTGCCGACCTACCGCTGGGCATTGCCAGCCGATACTCGCCCATTGGAGCGTCTGATCGATGGCCTCGCGCAGGGACAACTGGATGCGGCTATATTTACCAGTGCATCGCAGGTGCGCAATCTGTTTGCAATCGCCGCACAGCGCGACATTTCTGCACTCCTGCGCCAGAGCCTGAACACGGTGTTGGTTGCATCCATCGGCCCGGTTTGCAGTCACGCGCTTCGGGCATTCGGCGTCCGCGTCAGCCTGGAAGCCACTCCGCCCAAAATGGGACCGCTGGTGGAAATGTTGACTACGGCATGGCCGATATAAAATAACTGGTCAATTGAACGATATGGTGGCGGTAAGTCGATCAATCGATTGCTTTGTACGCCACGCCTACAATCTCCAGCCTTTCGTCCCCGGCAGGGGTCT
>DATMZQ010000069.1:0-3061 GCA_035573615.1 Burkholderiales bacterium
TCAAACATGGCGGTATAGCCATCGAGCGGCATGTTCTGGAATTCGTCCGTGAAATAACGATCATCGCGATTGGTGCGGGTCGGAATGCGCGCTGCAACCGATGCGGCGAGCTCTGAAGGATCCAGTCCCCATTGCTTGCGGGTATAGCCGCGGAAAAATTTCTCGTAAAGATCGCGTCCCACTGCGTTCAATACCACGTCCTCACTGGTCTTGATCGGATGTCGCGGCTCGCGTACGGAATCGAAGAAGGACTGGATCGTGGTCTCATCGAGATGCAGTCCGTACAACCGGTTCACGGTATCGATGTTGATTGGAATGGGCACGAATTGTTCGCCCACTTTGGCAAGCACGCGATGCTTGTATGCGCGCCACTCGGTAAAATTGGATAGATATTCGGCAATCCTTACACCGTTGGTGTGAAATATATGGGGGCCGTAAGGGTGGATTCTTACACCATGCCGGTCGACCGTATCGTATGCATTCCCGCCCACATGGGAGCGCTTGTCAATAATGAGGACATCGAAACCCTGGCTGGCGAGCCGTTCGGCGACGACACACCCCGAAAAACCTGCTCCTACCACTAGCACATCTAATTTCATCATCTTGTTCACTTTGCAGAGACGCGGCGAGACCAGCTCGTATGCAACGCCGCTCGTTGGAAGGGTTCAGCTGTTGCTGATGGGTATAGCAGGTTCCATGCCGATGGATCGGGAGCACGGTATTGCGCTTTTTGATCGACGATTTGATCAAATCATGCCGATCATGCGTGCGCGCATCTGAGCAACGATTGCATCCCAGGACGAAGCTTCAGCGAGCTCGATTCCACGCTCGATGAGTGCGTGATCGGGAGAGCTGTAAGCCAGCATCGCACCGGCTATGAAATCATCGGCGTCGCGCGCGATTTGCACGACAGGCGTGAAATTGCGAACGACGTCCGGCACGGCAGTCGATACAACCGGCTTGCCTGCGGCCATGTACTCCAGCGTCTTTGTTGGATTGATGTACCTGGTTGCCTCGTTCAGTGCAAACGGCATGAGACAGACATCGAAAGACTTTACCAATGACGGAAGCTGTGCATAGGTGCGCTGACCCAGCCAATGAATATTCGACCGCTTGGGCAACGCACCCGGGTCCACTTTGGCGTGAGGCCCTACCATCACCAATGATCCTTGTGGAAACGCCTGTGCAATCTGCGACAACAAGTCGTAGTCGAGGCGCTCGTCGATCACACCGAAATAGCCCAGCACGGGATGCGGGAGAGCGGCGACTTCCGGAGGCAGCGGCGTTTCGCTTCGCCGCGCGAGGCCATAGTGCTCTACGTCCACGCCGCAACCATAGAAATGCACGTTGTTGTGATAGCGCGCCTTGGCCTCGAACAGTTGATAGCCCCCGGTGAAAATTACGTCCGCATGCGACATGAGGAATTGTTCGCGCCTGGCAATGTCGGGCGGCGCAAAGCGGAAATTGGCCAACTCGTCCATGCAGTCATAGATCGTGCGAACGGAATCGAATTGGCCCAGCATCGCGGGAGCCGTCATCGGAGAATAAAACCATTCGATCGGCGAATTGAACCGCCCCGCCAGCAAAGGATGCTCTCGCAGGGCATGCCTGAGCAGCGGCAACACTGCCCGGTACTGTGCCTCTGTCGAAGCGGCGAAATCGGACGGCAGCACGGGCACGACCCGAACAATGTTGGTTTGCGGTTCGGTAATGCGCAGTTGCACCTTGCTGCCCTCGCGAACCGACTCTTCCAGGAACAGAACGGGATGGTGCGCAGCGAGACGGGAAAAAATTTGCTGCGGACGCTGCCATACAAAATCCCAGCGCAGATGGCAGTGAACGATGATTGGTGAACGATCCGTGCAAACAGGCGAACGCAATGCCGGAGCACGCGTTAGCTTAGCCAGGCTCGCACCGGCACTCGCACCGGGCCCATCGGACACCGGGTCAACAGTAATTCGTTTCAACATTTTCCTCTTCGGGGTTCGATAAAGGCCGTGCAAACGAGCAATGTTTCTGAACGCATGCGGCCTTAGGTGGTCTTCGTAAGACAGACCACGTAGGATGGTCCAGAGTTCGCAGGCCGGCAATAGGCCTGTCGGACTCACTGGTTTTCGATTACAAGAGGAGGAAAAACTTGACACCAGTGTATCCACGCCCGCTGATGGAACGCGAGGATTGGACTTCGCTTGACGGCACGTGGAAGTTCTTTTACGACGACGAGCGGAAGTACGTCCATCCCACGGATATCACCGAGTGGCCCATGCAAATCGTGGTGCCGTTTCCGCCGGAATCGAAGGCGAGCGGCATCGGCGATCGAGGGCTGCATCAAGGTTGCTGGTATGAGCGCCGCTTCCAAATGCGTCCGGGACCGGGACGCGTGCTGCTGCATTTTGGCGCAGTCGACTATATCGCGCGCGTCTGGATCAACGGCCACCTGGTGGCCTTTCACGAGGGCGGACACACGCCATTCAGTGCGGAAATTACGCCGGTGCTCAATGCCTCCGGTGAGCAGACCATAACCGTGATGGTGGAAGATGATCCCGCGGAGTTGACCAAACCGCGCGGCAAGCAGGACTGGCAGCTCGAGCCGCATTCCATCTGGTATCCGCGCACCACCGGGATCTGGCAGACGGTCTGGCTGGAACGCGTAAACGAGACCTACATTTCCAAAATACGCTGGACGCCGCGCTTCGACGGCTTTGCCATCAGCTTCGAGGCTCGCATCAAAGGAAGGCAAACCGAGGATTTGCAAGTGGACGTGACGGTGCGCCACGGTAATCGCATCCTGGCGCGCGATTCCTACCAGGTCATCGATCAGGAAGTGAACCGCAGAGTTTTTCTTGCCGATCCCGGCATCGATGACTTCCGTAACGAACTGTTATGGAGCCCGGAGCGGCCGACCTTGCTGGATGCAGAAATCCGTTTGAAGAGCGCTGGCGTGGTGATCGACACGCTGCGTTCCTACACCGCCTTGCGCGATGTCAGCATTTCGCGCGACCGTTTTCTGCTGAACGGGCGGCCGTATCTGCTCCGCATGGTACTCGACCAGGGTTATTGG
>DATMZQ010000070.1:0-2009 GCA_035573615.1 Burkholderiales bacterium
AGGACCTTCACCCCCTGCAATGGACCTGGCATCGGCGTGATTTCGTTATTCTGGTTTGATGTTCGCTGCGCGGATGAGTTTACCCCAGGCATCGAGCTATTCGCAGAAGTTCATTGCGAAAAATACTTGAGAGCCGTGAATATCGTGAATGTCGTGAATGTCGTGACGCCTTAAACCGGGCTGCCATTTGGCTGCAAGTGACTCAGAAGTTCATTGCGAAAATCTTGACAGGTGAAGGACACTCATCCCTTTGACGATATTTACGGCATTCACGGCATTCACGGCATTCACGATATTTTCGGCCTTCAAACGCTTTCCCAGCGCTGGCTTTGCTCGGAGCGGAACAGCGCGTCGATCACTCGCATGCTGCGCACCGCGTCCTCGATGCCGTAAGGCAATTTGATTTCGCCGCGTACGGCACGCGAAAACATTTCCCCTTGCAGCATGTATTGGTCGCTTTCCGGTACAACTTCGGTGCGGATGCCGTCACCCGCCAGGGAAGAGCCGTCGTCGATGAAGAGCTTGGTCTGTGCGCCTTGCGGTGCGTTGACAGGAATCTGGATCTCAACGCGGCCTCGCGTGCCACACAGTTGCACTCGTTGATACGGCGTGCACTGGGTCGATACCGTGAAGGTCAGCTGGCGCCCGTTGCCAAAGTCGACCAGCGCGCTGGTCAAGCGATCGGTGCGGAATTTCTCATCGCGGTCGATGAGCGCGATGCCGCGCAGCGGCTCCGCGCCGAAGAAGAAGCGCCCGGCCGTAATCGCATAGCACCCGATGTCATAGAGCGCTCCACCGCCGATGTCCGCCATGTTGCGGATATTTGCGGCGTCGGTGTTGGAATAGCAGAACAGCATCTGGACCGCGCGCAACGTGCCGATGCTGCCGCTGCGCACCAGGTCCAGGGCGCGTAGCCACTGCGGATGGAACCGCACCATGAACGCTTCCATGATGAGAACCTTGGCGGCAGCGGATTTCAACTGTTCGGCTTCTGCTGCTGTCAGTGCAATCGGTTTTTCGCACAATACGTGCTTGCCGGCTGCCGCGGCTCGCAACGTCAGCGGTACATGCAAATGATTGGGCAGCGGATTGTAGATTGCCTCGATATCCGGATCTGCCAGCAATTCATCATAGGATCCGAACGCTTTTGCAATGCCCAGCTGGTCAGCCGCCTTGCGCGCAGTTACTTCCGAACGCGAGGCGATGGCCCGAATGTCACACCAGGCGCTTTTTTGCATACCCGGCACAACCCGCTGCAGGCCAATCCTTGCGGTACTCAGAACTCCCCAGACGACTTTTTTCATGCCGTTCCCCGTTTTTGCGAAAGTGTAACTCACCCGACGTGCGCGGCCGGCACCTTCCATCGATCACTCTCTGTTATCTTTGGCGAAATTCTGAACAACGGGAGAAGCCGCGTGGAGCAATTGAGCAATCCGGCCAAGGGCCGGTTGGAAAACGGCGAAGTCGCCATCGGCATCGGCGTGCGTGGGGTGCGGGGTGTCGAGATCGCCCGCCTGATGAAATCGGCCGGTTACGATTGGCTGTTCATTGACCTGGAGCATGGGTCCACCTCGGTGGAGACGGCCGGCCAGATTTCAATCGCGGCGCTGGACGCGGGCATCGCACCGATCGTGCGCGTTCCGGCCGGCGAACTTGCCATGGGTGCGCGCTGCCTCGATGGCGGCGCACTGGGCGTGGTCATTCCGCATGTCGATACGCCGGAACAAGCGCGCGCCATCGCGGATGCATTTCGCTTTCCGCCACTGGGTCATCGCTCCATCGGCGGTGCTTATCCTCATTTCGCTTTCACGTCGCGTCCGGTGAACGAAGTCGTCACTGGCCTGGACGGCGCTACCCTCGTGATCGCGATGATCGAGACACCGCGTGCAGTGGAAAACGCCGATCAGATCGCGGCAGTCCCTGGTTTGGATGTCCTGTTGATTGGCACCAATGACTTATGCCTGGAAATGGGGATTCCGGGCCAGCTCGACCATGCCCGGGTGCGAGCC
>DATMZQ010000071.1:0-5192 GCA_035573615.1 Burkholderiales bacterium
AATCGCACAACAAGTTGGAGATCGATCATGCAGAAGGTCAATCGTTTCTTCAGGGTGATGTTTTCCGCTGTTGTGCTGTTTACGGCGATGGGCTGCGCGAATCATGCCCATAACACACAGACCACGAGCCAACGCGCGGATGATTCGTGGATCACTTCCAAAGTAAAGACCGCTTTTGTCAAAGATAAAACGCTGAGCGCTTCGGACATCAATGTGGAGACCAACAATGGGGCAGTGGCATTGAGTGGTTTCGTCAACGACCCGGGCGATGTGAGTCATGCCGCCGAGGTGGCAGGCAGTATCGACGGGGTGACTTCAGTCCGAAACGATTTGCATGTGAAGCAGCAATAACACGGTTGTTTGCAAGCAGGCGCCATTTGGGCGGCGACTGAAAACAGGGAAGGGGATAAACGTGAAACGCAGCATGTTTGCCAACATCATATTTTTCTACTCTGCACTACTGCTAACGATGTTCGTGATGCCAATGATCGTCACCGCACACAGCGATGTCAGGGCCGAGTCCCAGACGTGGGACCGCTTGCTTGATTTTCCGGGCCGCGGAATGAGCGAACCCGCACGCGGGCAAAAACAAGTGCGGCCGGTGCCCGAGTCCGGCGACACCGCCAGAATCGTGCCTTACGACAAGTCTTTTCCGGACGCCGCGATGATCACGCGGCCGACTAGCAAGACAAGAATGAAACCAGTCAAGGCCTGATCCATGACGACCATCATTGCCGGAATGTTCGATACGGTAGACAAGGCGGCGGGCGCAGTGGATGACCTGCTGGGCGGAGAATTCAACGACAAGGACGTTTATTCTTTCGCCAATAATCCACCGGGGCAACATGCCGTCTTTCCGATCGGCGGCGATGAGAACAAAGATCCCGGTGCATCGCATGCCGAGGCCGATGCCGGCAAGGGCGCTGCGGTCGGCATGGGTACCGGCGCTGCCATCGGCGCTGTTGCGGCGGGGCCGCCTGGTGCGGCAGTCGGCGCTGGACTCGGCGCTTACGTGGGATCCCTGGTCGGCGCCTTGCATGGGCTCGAGGGGCGTGGCAGCTCAGAGCAGCCAGTGCGCCGGCCAGCCGGGACACTGGTCGCAGTCAGAATTGAAAGCGGCAACGCAGAGCAGTCGGCCATCTCAACGTTGCAGACACACGGCGCCATTCATATTGAAAAGGCGGAGGGTGTCTGGAGGGATGGTCAGTGGATTGATTTCGACCCTTTAGCGCCGCCACGCATCCTCGACGGCCCGAATACCGAATCGTCTTCCCAACGGTCTACCGAAGCCAAGGAGAAATAATCATGCGCAATCAGGAACAGGGCAGGCAATGGAACGCAGGTCTGGACAGCGGCGATGATGATGAGGACTTCTTGTCCGACCCCGAGGTTGAAATCACCGAGGATCCAGCAGACGACTATGCCGACGATGGCGACGACTTCGCTGACGAAACCGAGGCGACATTCGACGAACTGACACTGATGGGATTTCGCTCGCCTTTTGAGTTTGCCTGACCTGCACCTGCTTTGTGTGCGGGTGGTTGGCTACGTCGAGCGCGCATCCGCCGATGGCGCAGGCTTTTGTATCCGCAGAGTCCCGGGTAATAATAGCGCACCATCATTGGTGCTAGTTTGTCACGGGCCGGTTGAAGTGTCCGGCCCTGCTGACAGCCCCGTGCGAGGGGCAACGTGCGAGGCGCGGGTAACGACATTGACGATCGGCATGCGATTGAACAGGCGTGTTGAATCCCGGCGGGGTTTGTTCCTCGCGCTCGAGTCATTGTCGGGAACGGCCGCACTGCTGCTGGATGACACTTGCGCGGTGGAGTATGCCAATGCCGCGGCATGCACGTTGCTGAAATGCGAGGACGAAGCTTCGCTCCAGCTCAAGTGGCAACAAGTGGCGCTGCTGTTTCGGCTGCCCTCCCAACCGCCGCTCGTGCCGAAACCCGCGTTACATCAAGCCAACATTCCGCTCGCGGATGGCATGCGCTCGTTGAGCGTTGAGTTGCAACCACTGCACCAAGATGCCGGCTCGGGTTATTTCGCGATTATCAGGGATCCTGCCCATCTGGACAGCCTGGAGCGCGAGCTATTGCAGGCAAGTGAATGCCGGGGATGGGCTTACCTGCGCGAGTCGCTGCTGCACGAGCTGAAGGGAATCCTGAATTCCATGCAGATCTCGCTGGAGCTGATGTCCGATGCAGAGGCGGAATCGACGGCCATTCACCCCCAGTAC
Source organism: Burkholderiales bacterium (assembly GCA_035573615.1). Taxonomy (GTDB): domain Bacteria; phylum Pseudomonadota; class Gammaproteobacteria; order Burkholderiales; family JACQAP01; genus JACQAP01. The sequence goes on from DATMZQ010000071.1 coordinate 2,240, forward strand.
GAGCGTCATCGGCGCCGCGTCGCCTCGTTGAAGGAAGGCCTCACGCGCGTCGATCGTGCTTTACGGCTGCTGCCGGGTGCCGAAGGGAATGGCGAGCCGTCCATTGCCGATTTTGACGCAAGCGAGTTGATCAAGGAAATTGTGGCGACTCTTCGGCAACTCGCGCGCCGGAACAACGTGGAGCTGAAGGTCGATTTGCCAGACGGGCCGGTTCCAGCGCGCGGGCGGCGCCGCTGGATCCGGCAAGCGTTGTTCAACATCGCAGTTCATCGTTTGAATGCAATGCGTGCAGGCGGCCTGCTGATCATCGGAGCTCGCGCAACGGACACCGGCCTGGTCGTGCACGTGCACGATGATGTTGCAGAATTGCGCGGGCCGCTGGTAGAGGAAAGCACTCGCTATTTTCATGCCGGCCGCCTGAATGGCGGCGTAAGCGAATTGCAGGTCGCCCGTGCCATCATCGAAGCCCATCACGGGACGCTGGACGTGGACACCGGAAGTACGGGCGGCACCGTAGTACTGGTCTGCCTCCCGCCCTGATGGCGCAATGGTCCCCCAACAGTCAGCCGCCGGGTAATTTTTGCAAGGACGCGTTTCCGCGCGTGAGGACCGTTCGGTAAGCGTTACAGCAATCTTGCAAATCATTCCGGGCCGCGCGCAGCCGGAAATTTAATTCTGTTCGAAATGAGCGGTTTGAGCCCACTCTCGTTGCCATATCGCAATGGCATGGACGTTGCTCGATGACAGCAGGCAATTTCTGCCGGATGGCAGCGATGCGTACCCATGGAGGCAAACATGCTTCAAGCTGCTGCTGTGTTTTTCATCATCGCTATTATCGCTGCGGTTTTCGGATTCGGCGGCATTGCCGCGGGCGCCACGGAAATCGCGAAAATCCTGTTCTTCATCTTCCTTATCGTGTTCGTGATCAGCCTGGTCATGGGCCTGATGAGACGTTGAGGACGGCACCGAACAAACAAGGCAAGTCAACTTATACACAGGAGTCGATATGAGCGTCGAAACCGATGCCGGACAAATCAACGAGACGGGTGGACAGATCAATACAATGGGTCAGAAGGACAAACTGGTCGAAGATATCAAGTCCGTCATGGCCGATGCGCAGGACCTGCTGAAGAAAGCAAAGACTTCAGGTTCGGAAAGCTATTCCGTGATACGCGCGGAACTCGAGGAGCGCCTGTCCGAGTCCATTGCCCGCCTGCAAGACGTGCAGGAAGAACTGAAGGTGCGGGCGCGCAGCGCTGCCAAGGCGACTGACACCTACGTGCGCGACAATCCATGGAAGTCCGTGAGCTATGTAGCCGTCGCCGGTCTGATCGTCGGATTGCTCATTAGCCGCGGTCGTTAACCCCACGCGCTGCTGTCCGGCGCGCATTCCTGGCAGGCATCCACGCGATGAGGAGCTATGACGCGGTGGTGATCGGAGCGGGCCAGGTAGGGGAGTCGCTGGCCATTGAGTTCGCGCGCGCGGGACTGCAAACAGTGCTGGTGGATGATGCCGAGCATGGCGGGACGTGTACCTGTTGCGGGTCCTCCAAGGCGATGCTCGCCAGCGCCAATGTCGCCCGCCTCGCGCGCAGGGCGGCGCACTTTGGCATCGAAACCGGCAGCGTGGAAGTCGATTTCAGCAAGGTACAGCTCCGCAGGCTCTCGGTGATGGACGGGTTGCGTACCCAGGCGGTGCAAGCATTGGAGGACACGGCCGGATTGATCGTGCTCAAAGGGGAAGCACAATTCCAGAAGGCAGAATCCCTGGTGGTGCGGGAGACCGGTGATGATCCGGTCGAACTGCAAGCTGCGCGCATCTTTATCAATACCGGCGCACGGCCGGCCTTACCGGATCTTCCGGGATTGAGCGATGTGCCCTATCTGACGTCGAGCAGTGCAATGGATCTGGAACAACTGCCCGACGATTTGCTGGTGTTGGGAGGCAGTTATCTCGGCGTGGAACTGGGGCAAATGTTTCGCCGCTTCGGCTCGCGCGTCTCAATAATTGAACGGCAGAGCCAGCTGCTGCCGCGCGAGGACCGGGATATCGCCGCCGCAGTGGCCGAAAATCTGCGCGAAGACGGTGTCGGCGTTTTCCTGGAAACCGAAGCCATCGGCGCGGCGACCGACTCTGGCGGCGGCGTGAAGGTCAAGGCGCGCACCCCTTTCGGTGAGCGCGCTCTAACAGGATCACATTTGCTCATTGTGGCAGGACATGAGCCCAATACCCGGGGATTGAACCTTGGCGCCGCCGGCATCGACGTCGACGACCGCGGCTACATCAAGGTAAACGAGCGACTGGAAACCAGCGCGCGCGGCGTCTATGCGCTTGGTGCGGTGAACGGCGGGCCGGCGTTTGCGCATGTCGCCTACGACGATTTTCGCGTCGTTCGAGCGAACGTGCTGGACAACGGGCATGCCACGATCACCAGGTTGACCTGCCCGTACACGGCCTTTCTCGATCCGCAGCTCGGCCGCATCGGCCTGACGGAGACACAGGCCCGCGAGCAAGGGCGCCAAGTAAAGGTCGCCAAGCTGCCCATGAACAGGGTTGCGCGCGCCGTGGAACTAAATGAGTCCGGCGGACTCATGAAGGTCATCGTCGATTCTGGCACGCAACGCATCCTCGGCGCCGCCGTGCTCGGGGTCGACAGCCGCGAAATCATTGCCATATTTCAAATCGCAATGATGGCTGACATGCCGTACACCGCACTGCGCGACAGCATGTTCGCGCATCCCACGCTGGTCGGGTCGCTGGACAACCTATTCGCAGCGCTCCATCACTGAACATGTCTTTAAACAGGAGATGACCATGAGCCAACATCCGTTTGTCACCGATATCAAGGCGCTGCGTGAGCGGGCGCGGCGCCACATCGAGCAAGGCGCGGTTACAGAAGGCTATCAGGCAGACCGCGAAAACGTAATCAAGATCTGCAATGATGCCCTGGCT
>DATMZQ010000072.1:0-2507 GCA_035573615.1 Burkholderiales bacterium
CTCGTGGTCCGCGGCTATGGCAGCGCCTCGATCCTGGCCACGGGTGCCAACACCCAGATGGGTCGCATTGGCAAAGCACTCGAGGCGCTGGAGATTCAGGACACGCCGTTGCAGGTGCAGACGGCCCGCTTCGTGCGGATTTTCGCGGCGATCGGACTTTTGCTATGCCTTGCGGTGGTGGTGCTGTACGGCACCTTGCGCGCTGACTGGCTGGCCGGGCTGCTGGCCGGTATTACGCTGGCGATGGCGGTGTTGCCGGAAGAATTTCCGGTCGTGCTCACGGTGTTCCTGGCGTTGGGCGCATGGCGGATTTCCAGGCGCAAGGTGCTGACGCGGCGCATGCCGGCGATCGAAACGCTCGGCTCAGCGACGGTATTGTGCGTGGACAAGACTGGCACCTTGACCGAAAACCGCATGGTCGTTGCAGAACTCGCGGCGCAGGGCCATACACACGACGCCGCTCGCGGTGCCTTGCCTGCAAGCGTGCGGCCGGTTGCCCACATTGCCGCGCTCGCGTGCGAGCTGAACACGTTCGATCCGATGGAGCGTGCAATTGTGGCCTATGCCCTTGCTCACGACGCCGAAACCGTGCGCATGCGAGAGCGCTGGCACCTGGTGAAGGAATACGATCTCACGCGTGATTTGCTGGCGGTAACGCACTGCTGGCAAAAACCCGATGGAGGCGAGTTCGTTGTTGCAGCTAAGGGCGCGCCGGAAGCGATTGCGAATCTGTGCAATGCCGACAGGCCGATGCAGCAGTCCATACTTGAACAAACGGCCCATATCGCCGCGCGCGGCCGGCGGGTGCTCGGTGTGGCGCAGGCGCGTTTTCAGGGTGGCGATTTCCCAGCTCGGCCAAACGAATTTGCGTTCACTTTTGTCGGACTAATCGCAATGGCGGACCCGGTAAGACCCACCGTGCCGCAAGCGGTCAGGGAATGCCACGACGCCGGCATGCGCGTGATCATGATCACAGGAGATTACCCCGGGACGGCGCAGTCGATTGCCGATGAGATTGGATTGCAATCCCCTGGCGGAGTGCGTACCGGCGCGCAGCTCGAGCGCCTGACGCCCGCGCAATTGCGTGCATGCGTGGCGGACGTCAGCGTCTTTGCGCGCGTGGTGCCGGAGCAGAAGCTTGCGCTGGTGAATGCGCTGAAGGCTAACGGCGAAATAGTTGCCATGACCGGCGACGGCGTAAACGATGCACCGGCGCTCAAAGCGGCGCACATCGGTATTGCCATGGGCGGGCGCGGCACCGACGTCGCGCGCGAGGCGGCATCGTTGGTGCTGCTGGAAGACGACTTCAAGTCTATCGTTGAAGCCGTGCGGCTGGGCCGTCGAATCTACGACAATATCCGCCACGCAATGAGTTATCTGATTGCGGTGCACGTCCCTACCGCCGGTATGGCCCTTTTTCCGCTGGTGTTCGGCTGGCCGCTGGTGTTTGCGCCGGTGCATATCGTATTTCTGGAGTTCGTGATCGATCCGGCATGCTCGATCGCCTTCGAGGCAGAACCCGCTCATCCGGGCATCATGAAACGTCCACCGCGTGACCCGAAGGAGCCTTTGCTTGGTGGCTCTTTGCTGACGGGTGCTTTTCTGCAAGGCCTCACGCTGCTGGTCGCAATCTCGCTGTTGTACTGGCTCGTGCTCGCATATGGTTATGGGGAACAACGAGCTCGCGCGGTGGCTTTTACCGCGCTGGTGCTCGGCAATGTAGGTTTGATTCTTACCAATCGCTCCCGCAGCCGCAGCATGTTCGCTACGCTGAGGATGTCGAACCGCGCGCTGGGTTGGGTGGTGGGCGGTGCCTTGGCGGGGCTGGCGGCGGCGCTTTACATACCAGCGCTGCAGATTATATTTCGCTTCGATAGCTTGTCCTGGTCGGACCTGCTCCTTGGTTTCGCGGCCGCTTCAGCCGGCATTTCCTGGACCGAAATCGTGAAGCTGATGCCGGGGCGCAAGCGGCGCTGAAGACATTCGTTTAGTGGATTAACTTGCTCTCGGGCGCCCGCGCAACTCGTGAGCGCTCCAGAGCGCCGCGCAGAGCAACAGCACGGCTCCGGCCTGATGCGCAGCAGCCAGTGGAATCGGCACGCCCAGCAGTAGCGTCGAGATGCCGAGCGCCACTTGTACGACCAGCATGCCCAGCAGCACATGCGTGGCGAGCCTCGTGCGCGGCGCCATTGGTACGCGCTGGGCCGCAATCCAGAACGCGGGGACAAATAGCATCAGCAGCCACGCGATCATGCGGTGATTGAACTGCACGGTCGCTATGTTGCTGAACAGATTGCTCCACCACGGGTCCAGTGTGAAGATTTCCGGCGGAACGAGATGTCCGTTCATCAGCGGAAACGTGTTGTAAGCGAAACCGGCGCGAATGCCAGCAACGAAGCCACCGCTTAATGCCATCAGAAAAATGAGCGCAACCAGTGCGGCCGCGAAATGGCTCAATCTGCGGCGTGCCGCATCCTGGGTAGCGCTTTGGACGGCCAACAGGTCCA
>DATMZQ010000073.1:0-2234 GCA_035573615.1 Burkholderiales bacterium
CCGGCTCATTCACCATCAAACGTTTCGACCGCCAGGCTTTTTCCGAACCAGCGGCCGTGCTTACTGTCAAGCAACGCCAGATTTTCATGACCGGGCGCAGCGTGTTCAATCGGCAGTGGGCCGCGGTAACTTCGCTTAACGGCGACTGGGGCCCTGGGGCCTACTTTCATTGCCGACCGTTGCAGCGCTTGCCACATCGGGTCCGGTCGCGGCGCGCCACCGCACGCATCGAACGAACAATTGCTTTCCATGCTCGTGCGCCTGAGCATCCCTGGTACGGATGCGCACGGCGGCCCTAATCCGCACCCGAATTATGGCGATCAGATACAGAACCGTTCACTGGATGGGCGCAGCGTGGATTTCGCCTATTCCGGCACAGCGGTGCCGAATGAAGCCGACCTGTTCCTCGATTGGGAGGACTTGATAGTTGCATTTGCGGATGGTGAAACGGTTTCACTGCGCAAGCCGAAACTGCGCATCGAGAACCTGAAGTTCGGGGAGCTTGGCAGTCAAACCATGCTCTCGCTTCGCATTGCGCAGCCGCTGGTTGGCGCAGGCTTCCTGGAAGCCGTACCCGAAGACACATTGCTGGCGCTGGCCGAAAAACAGCGGGCCTACAATATTAACGGCAGGCCAAACCGCGTCTGGGATGAGGTGCATAAGCGCATGTCGTTCGGGCGCTTCGGCTGGAAAGCCAATACCCCGAATCTGAAGCAACAGATCGCTGCTGCCGCCGTGGGCGATATGGGCGTTAATTCAAATTTGTTTCCCGAGCAGAACTGTCCGCCAGTGCAGGTCATCTGCGCCAAACATCTGCCGGGCAACATGCCTGAAATCATCGACCACGAAATAAATGCGCTCGAGCTGTGGCTGCAAGGCCTTGCCGTTCCCGCGCGGCGCGGTGTCGATGACGCGGCCGTGAAACGCGGCGGCAGATTTTTCAGCCAGGCACAGTGCGATGTGTGCCACGTGCCGACGCTCAAGACGGGCAAATTCGAAAACCTGCCGCAATTATCGAATCAGGTGTTCCACGCGTACACGGACCTGCTGTTGCATGACATGGGCGAGGAATTGGCGGATGGCCGGCCTGACTTTGCGGCGGGACCGCGTGACTGGCGCACACCGGCGTTGTGGGGGTTGGGATTGTCACAGACCGTGGGCGGCAGCATATCGCTGTTGCACGACGGCCGTGCGCGCAATGTGAGCGAAGCAATCCTTTGGCATGGTGGCGAAGCGCAAGCCGCACGCGACGCTTTTCGCCACATGAGCCGGGAAGAGCGCGAAGCGCTGATCCGATTCGTTGAAGCTATCTAGAATGGCAGTCTGCCGTATCGAGGCCTGCTTCGCGGGATCTGTGTTGTGTAATGGCGGCCCTCCAGCGGGCGATCTGCATAGCGCCGCTCGTCTCTAACTCTGCCAGCACCGGGGCTGGGCCTCTTTTCAAAAAAGTGGTTCCCTGCGTTCGGCCGGTAGAAGTTCGCTGCTGCCGTCGCTGCTCTTCTTCGTCTCGAGGGCTCTTATCGACTTTCGGATCTCGACAAGCACGAGAAATGGTCCTGTAGCCACGGCCGACAGTAGCAATGCAGCTACAGCAAAGGCGAGAGCGCCATAGATTTTCCATACTGCTTCACTCTCAGGAATCGCTCCGACATCCTTGAGCAAAGGAATGGTGTAGTGGTACCCAGCGACGCCAGATATCAGGAGCACTAACCACAGATAAATCTCCATGATCCAGGCGTAGAGGTTGACTATTAATCTAGTAAGCATTCGGGCCCCTTTCTCACCGTGAAACGCTCGGAGTCGAATCGTTCCATGTCAGCGAAAAGGACCATTTGCCGCTGGCGAAATCGTTTGTTTTGCGGTACTCCATCGGCCCCAGTTCAGATTGGTGCCCCACTTCCTTATATCCTTTTGCTAAAAGTTCGGATTCGAGCGCCTGCATTCTTGTAAGGTGGCCAGCAGCGACTTGGATCATGGCTCCTCGCCAAAAAAGACAAGAAGCCACTATGGAACGGCTGACGATAAGGAACTTGACCGCCTGCGCCAAGCGCTGATCCGGACGCGCCATCCGAGGGGAGCCAGCTACCGCAACAATTTTTTTGGCGCGCCAAGACAAGTGACTGGCGTCAGCGGGCAAGCGAAGTTTCTGCCGATCCGGGATGCTTCATGTCGCTAAACTTTCCCAATAGGCGAGAATGCAACAGATCACCGGCACTTATCGCAGAGAAAAAGGC
>DATMZQ010000074.1:0-2774 GCA_035573615.1 Burkholderiales bacterium
TCAGCCAGTTCTGTGCGAAGGGATATTGCCCGGACATCGCAGCGAGCGCGATCGCGCTCGCCAGCAGAATGGTGTCGATGACATGTGGAACGATTTTGATGGCGCGACCCTGCAATTTTTGCGGCGCATACATCATCCACAGGCCGCGCATAACGAACAGCGAGAAACTGACGATCACAGCAGCGATATGCGTGAGCTTCAGCAGCGCGTAGCTCAACGGGCGAAGCTCCAGCCATGGCTGCCTGCGGCAGCAGCCGCGATCGTAATCAGGCTCACGGCGAGCAACGCCCAATGCGCCCTGGCGATGATGGAAAACGTCCCGTCCGCATCGCGCTGCGCACGCGCCTTGAACCAGCGGTGCAGCCACCAGGGCTCCAGTACGAATAGCACGAGCGTGAACGCGACCCATACCAGCACCATCGCGTGCATCCACCAGAACTGCGCATCCCCAAACCGCTGCCATGCGTTGAGTCTGTGCACGAGATAGAAACCGCTCAACCCGGTCAACAGCGTCGTGAATTTTGCCTGGCGCGAAAATCCCGCTTCCACCTGTTCGAAGAATTCCACGCGTTCAACCGGCATGCGCAAGCGCTTTACAGCGGGCAGCAGCACCAGCGTCACGAAAGCCACTCCGCCGATCCACAGCACGACCCCCACAATGTGAAGCGCACGGACGAGAAAATAATCTGCCATTGATGTTGCCTGAGTGCGGTGACTTCGAGGGGGAAAACTGGTGGAGCGCTTTACGCGACTAAACCAGCTACCGGCATGCTAATCGAAAATAATTGATTCAGGTCAAGGTGCCCAGCGTTACCGCTGGAACAGAATCCATCAAGGGCCCTGGCTCGTCGCGCGCATCCTGCGCCGGCGCCAAATGACATGACACTTATTTGCGCGCCGACCTGGAAGTACTGGGCAGCAACAATGGCCAGTATGCCTTCCAGTTTCCGTTGGCGACCAATCACCTGTTCCAGGGCTGGGCAGACGTGTTTCTGACCACGCCGCGCCAAGGAATCCGCGACAGTTATTTGAGCGGTGGCATGAAGATCGAAAAGATGCAGTTCCTGGCCGAGTCGCTGCGGCGAGGTGCCCTGCCGGCAATGATGGTTGTTGGACGGACATTGATCCAGGTCAAGGACCGCCGTGCGCCCCGGGCATAAGTTGGACAAGCAATATTCCGGTCCCACGAACTCGATGAGGGAATCGCCATGGAACGCCGATCCGTAACCGTTGCACTGTCGCTGGTCTTGATTGTCGTGTCGACTACCCGAGCCGATGATTCCGACCTGGTGCAAGGTGAGAAACTCTATTCGTCGGAATGCAAGATCTGCCACGGCGCCATTTCGCAGAAGGCGGGCCTTGACGCGCCCGGGCGTTCGCAACCGTCCTTGCGCCTGGCGCTACATCACGTGCAGGAGTCGACGATGTTCGATATCCCGGTGGGATTGATCGCGGATCCCGCAGGGGCAGCGGGAACCGCACTTTCCGGAGCAGCAGGCGATCCGATCGCTTTCACTGTGCCCTATGGGCCGAATCTGCGCGGCGTCATCGGGCGTCCGGCGGGAACCGTCGAAGGGTGGCGCTATTCGCCTACATTTCTCAAGACGCTCAAAGGAATGGAGTGGACCGAAGCCGCGCTCGACGTCTGGATGACCGGTACGCAGGCCTGGGTACCCGGCGTTTACATGTTCTACAAGCAGCCGAATGCGGAGATCCGCCGCAAGATTATCCTGTACCTGAAAGCCAATCCGTAATCCGGCACGGCGCCAAACGAAATGAAACCGGCACAACGGTCGGCTGCTGACGAGCCGTCGTGACACCGGGTTCAATAGCCCGCCGGGCTGCCTTCCCGGTGAACCCATGCGAGCATCGGCCAGTACACAATCAGATAATCTGGCGCATTGCCGGACACGGCATGACGCCTTCAATTTCCCTACGACTTGCGCGTCGCCTGGTGGCAATGAGTGAGCGTGTTGCCGGAAATGGTTAGAATTCTGCTTGCGCATGTCCTGCGCTTTTTTTATTTTCGATGACGAATGATCCTGAATGACGGTTCCCGCAAACCGGTGGGAGTGTGGCTGCTGCTGTGTTGCGTCCTGGTGTTTGGCATGGTGGTCGTTGGCGGCATCACGCGGCTGACGCACTCCGGCCTGTCGATGGTGGAGTGGCAACCGCTGGTCGGCACGATACCGCCGTTGAACGAGCAACAGTGGCAGAATGTTTTCGGCCAATACCAGGCCACGCCCGAGTATCAGAAAATCAACCATGGCATGTCGCTCGACGAGTTCAAGGGCATCTTCTGGTGGGAGTATTTTCACCGCCTGCTGGGACGTGCGATCGGCGTAGCGTTCTTTGTGCCTCTAGCCTGGTTCCTTGTGCGCGGCAAAATCAGCGGCTTACTGGCGCTGAAGCTGGGCGGCATTTTCCTGCTCGGCGCACTGCAGGGCGCGATCGGGTGGTACATGGTCAAGAGCGGCCTGGTGGATAATCCTCGCGTCAGCCAGTTCCGGTTGACCGCGCATCTCGGCATGGCGCTCCTGATTCTGGCGGCGATGCTGTGGACCGCGCTGGACCTGTTGGCTGTCCAAAGCGCTACCCAGGATGCGGCACGGCGGAGATTGAGCCATTTCGCGGCCGCACTGGTTGCGCTCATTTTTCTGATGGCACTAAGCGGTGGCTTCGTTGCTGGCATTCGCGCCGGCTTCGCTTACAACACGTTTCCGCTCATGAACGGACATCTCGTTCCACCGGAAATCTTCACGCTGGACCCGTGG
>DATMZQ010000075.1:0-3018 GCA_035573615.1 Burkholderiales bacterium
GCTGGCCTGGGCCGTTATCGCCGCGGGAACGTGCGCAACCTATGGTGGCATCCATGCGATGGAGGGAAATCCCACCGGGTGTATGGGTCTTCCGGATTATCTCGGATGGCAGTGGAAATCCACAGCGAGCATCCCGATTGTTTGTGTCCCCGGGTGTCCCGTGCAGCCGGACAACTTCATGGAGACGCTGCTCTACCTTCTTCATATGGCTGCCGGGCGTGCACCGACCATCTCGCTCGACGATGCGCTGCGCCCGACCTGGCTGTTTGGGGCGTCCGTGCACGAGGGTTGCGATCGCGGAGGCTACTACGAGCAGGGAGAGTTTGCGGAGGAATACGGATCGCCGCTGTGCATCGTAAAGTTGGGGTGCTGGGGCCCGGTTGTACAGTGCAACGTGGGCAAGCGCGGATGGATGGCTGGGATCGGCGGATGTCCCAATGTTGGGGGCATATGCATCGGATGTACCATGCCGGGGTTTCCTGACAAGTTCATGCCGTTCATGGACCAGCCGCCGGGTTCGCTATTGTCATCGAGCGCTGTGATGACCTATGGCCGCGCCATTCATGCCCTGCGCAGATTTACCCAGTCGTCGCTAAACAAAGAGCCAAGTTGGCGGCGCAAAACAACCAAGCCTGATCTCCATAATGGCTGACCTTGTTGGGGTTGAAATATGGTTCCCGCGTGGAGTGTCGAATCGGTCGCGCAATCCGAAGCCAAGAACGCGGAATTGACCCCAGGAGAAGCTGAGACTCTTCTGGTTGATCTTGCTGCGGTTTTTTTGGGAAACTCGGCGCCGGAATTGGGATCGACCGATCTCAGCCGAGACCAGGAAGAACAACTTCCCAACGTCTCTGCCATCTACCGGGCACTGGTCGAACAGATCCCCGCCGTTGTTTTCATGGCCCACCTTGATCGTGGCATCGGCGAAGCCTACGTCAGCCCGCAAATTCAATCGACGCTCGGTTTTTCCCAGGCCGAGTGGCTGGAAGATCCCATCCGCTGGTACCGGCAGATTCATCCCGACGACAAACAAAGGTGGAGTGTCGAAGCCGCCCATATGTTTCTGTCAGGCACGCCGCTGCGCTCCGCCTATCGTGTCATGGCGCGAGACGGCCGGGTGGTGTGGTTTCACTGCGAAGCCAAAATGATCCGGCGGGCGGACGGGCGGCCCTGGTTTATCCATGGCGTCGGTTTCGATATCACGGAACTCAAGCGGACAGAGGAAGCATTGCAGGAAGAACGGAACGTAGTTTCCGCCATTCTTCACACCGTAGGAGCTCTCGTCGTGGTGCTCGATCCAGAGGGACGGATTGTCCGGTTCAACCGCGCCTGCGAGCAGACGGCTGGTTATTCATTTGCCGAAATAAAGGGAAAATATTTCTGGGACTTATGCGTGATTCCGGAGGAGGCCGAGCGTTTCAAGATTATTGTAGAGCAGCTGCGCATGGATCATAATGCCAAAGACTATGAGACATCCTGGGTCACGCGCGATGGCGCACGGCGATTGATTGCGTGGTCCAGCACTGTTTTGCCGGGCGGCGATGGTGCGCCCGCCTATATCATCGCGACGGGAATCGACATTACAGAACGCAAGCGACTGGAGAAAGCGATTCTGGAAATTAGCGCCGACGAGCAACGGCGGATTGGACAGGACCTGCATGATGGGTTGGGGCAGCATTTGACCGGGATTGCTTTCATGAGCAAAGTGCAGGAACAGAAGTTGGCAGAGAAGGGATTGAAGGAGGCCGCGGAAGCGGCCCGGATCGTCAAGCTGGTAAATGAGGCCATCAACAAAACGCGAGAGCTGGCGCATGGTCTTCTTCCCGTGGTGGCGGAATCGCAAGGCTTGATGTCCGCGCTCAGGCGGTGGGCGGTTGAAGTGGAAGATGTCTTTCGCATCTCGTGCCAGTTCCATTGCGATAGTCCAGTCCTCATCCACGACGCCATCATGTCCACCCATCTTTATCGGATTGCCCAGGAGGCCGTGAACAACGCCATGCGGCACGGACACGCCACTGAGATCGTAATTACTCTATCGGCTGGCAACGGACAGGGAACGCTGGTCATCGAAGACAATGGTCCTGGTATAGCCGAGCGAGTTGACGAACCATCTGCCAACCATTCCGGAATGGGGCTACAGATCATGAATTATCGTGCTCGCATGATCTGTGGTTCGCTTAAACTCCAGAATGGCAAGACTCGCGGGACCGTGGTTACTTGCGCATTTCCACTCAATAGGAACAACGAAGCGTTGAAGCAGGCTAGATATGATCACTAAACAGACCAACACTAATCCGGCCACAAAATGCAGCAAAGTATTTTTGGTTGATGATCATCCCATTGTGCGCCAGGGCCTGACACTGCTGATCAATCAGGAGGCAGATCTGGCGGTCTGTGGTCAGGCCGAAGACATGCATTCGGCATTGCAGGCGATCCATGATTCTCGCCCGGACATCATGATAGTTGACATCTCGCTCAATGGACCTGATGGATTGGAGCTGTTGAAGAGCATCAGGGTGAAGTATCCGGACATGCCGGTGCTGATTCTGTCCATGCATCACGAGTCCTTCTATGCGGAAAGAGCGCTGCGGGCGGGCGCGAACGGCTACATCATGAAGCAGGAGGCGACGGAAAAGGTCCTGGTTGCTTTGCGCCGCATTCTGGGGGGAGAGATTTACGTCAGCGATCGAGTGGGCAACCACATGCTGCAGCATTACATTCGCGGCGCCAGCCCTTTTCCGCAATCTTCCGTGGCGGAACTTACGGACCGCGAGCTCGAAGTTTTCCGCTTGATCGGCGAAGGTCATGGAACGCGGCAGATTGCCGAAGAACTTCATTTGAGCGTTAAGACGGTCGAGTCGTACCAGGCGCACATCAAAGAGAAACTATCTTTGCGAAGCGCTCGCGAACTGGTGCAGCACGCAATTCAATGGACGGTGAGCGAGAAGAAGAGCGCGTGAGCTCCGCCAGAAACACGCCATAGTTTTTCCCTCCTTATCGAGCGGTTCGGCGCTGAAG
>DATMZQ010000076.1:0-7691 GCA_035573615.1 Burkholderiales bacterium
CGACGGGACGCGTCGTTATGCACTGGCAGCGAAGCGGATGGTGCATTATCCGGATGACAATAGCACTGAACTTGAATTACCCAAGCTCGTTTACTTTGATTACCAACGTGCTCCGGTAACCATTCGTTCCGAAACAGCGGAAGTCGTACAAGGTGGTGATGACGTATTCTTCCGCGGGGATGTGCAGATTATCCGCTCCGCTTACGAGCGCAATGCGGAACTCGGAGTGTTCACCAGTTTCCTGCACGTCATACCTGACCAGGACATGGCAAAGACGGACAAACCGGTGCGTATGGTGGAAGGAATCTCCACGGCGAGTTCGGTTGGCTTAGAATTCAACAGTGTGACCCGCGAGATAAAACTGCTGTCCCAGGTGAAAGCCAGCTATGAAACGCCGCCCAAGCGATCCATGCGCAGGAGAAAGCTTCCGGATGCCCGGTAGAGGGCTGGTTCTTGCGCTGACGGCGGCATTGGCTGTCGGGATGAACTTTCCCTTACTCAGTCTGGCCGAAAAGGCGGATAGCGACAAACCCGTCAACCTTGAGGCAGACCGCGTCGATCTCGACGATGCAAAGAAAGAAGCCGTATTCGTCGGAAACGTGACGCTGACCCAAGGAACACTGAGCATCAAGGCAGACAAGATTATCGTCAAACAGGATGCTGCGGGTTTCCAGTACGGGATTGCTTACGGGAAGCCGGCTCATTTTCGCCAAAAGCGTGAAGGCTACGATGAATACATCGATGGTTTCTCCGAGCGTCTCGAATACGATGGCAAGGCCGACAAAGTGCAGATGTTCACCAATGCCCGCATCCAGCGCGGCGGCGATGAAGTGCGCGGAGACTATATTTCGTACAACGCCGTGACCGAATTCTTTCAGGTTATCGGTGGTGCCAAATCGGCTTCCCCCACCGGCAATTCAGAAGGGCGGGTGCATGCCGTCATACAGCCCAAGCCCAAAGGGGGAAACCCTGCCCCATCGGGCGGTGTGGAGCTGAAACCTTCAGGAACGGTTCAAACCCCCAAACAATGACCGGCATGCATGCGTCCTCCAGGACGACTAGATGAGCCAACTGCGCGCCGAAAAACTGAAAAAACGATATAAGGCCCGGACGGTCGTCAAGGACGTCTCGCTGGACGTGTTGAGCGGCGAGGTGGTTGGTTTGCTTGGGCCGAACGGTGCCGGCAAGACCACCTGCTTTTACATGATGGTGGGCCTCGTGTCGCTGGATGGTGGCGACTTATTCATGGACGACCATCTGCTTACCCACACGCCCATTCATCGGCGCGCCCGCATGGGCTTATCCTACCTGCCACAGGAGGCGTCTATCTTCCGCAAACTGACCGTCGCCGAAAATATCCTGGCCGTTCTGGAATTGCGTCATTTGGACGAAAGCAGCATTCAGGCAGAACTTGATGTGCTGTTGCACGATTTGCACATTGCGCACTTGCGTAACAGCCCGGCCATCAGTTTGTCCGGTGGCGAACGCCGCCGCGTTGAAATTGCGCGTGCTCTTGCCACCCAGCCGCGCTTCATTCTGCTGGACGAACCATTTGCTGGCGTCGATCCCATCGCCGTGCTGGATATCCAAAAAATCATCCGTTTTTTGCGCGAGCGCGATATCGGAGTGCTGATCACGGATCATAACGTCCGGGAGACACTGGGGATTTGCGATCGTGCCTACATTATCAACGACGGCTCAGTACTGGCCGCAGGCAAACCGGAGGAAATCGTTTATAATGAAAGTGTAAGGAAAGTATATCTAGGCGAGCATTTCAGGCTCTAAGCGCTTGCCGCCCTCGAGTTCTGGGCCGTTGGTTATCCGGCCTGATTTTGATAGTTAGCCGATGAAGCATTCCCTTCAGCTCAAACTTTCGCAGCACCTGACTCTCACGCCGCAACTGCAGCAGTCCATTCGGCTTCTACAGCTGTCGACGCTCGAACTGAATCAGGAAATAGAGACATTTCTGCAGGAAAATCCGTTACTGGAGCGAGACGATGAGGAAGAGGCGCAGACACCGCCGTCGCCTTTGAACTCCACAACCACGACTACCACCTCAACCGAGTCCGAAGCGCCACCGTCATCCAGCGACAACGGGCCGCCGGACGAGCCGGCCGCTGCAGAATCCGACTGGTCTGTGGATGATGGCTACGGATCTTTCAGCGGACAGGATGGCGACGAAGACGGCGAGGCTCCGCAAGCAAGCGCGGAGCCGGCGAAGCTGCGTGATCATTTGCTCGATCAGATCAATTTGATGCAAATGCCAGACCGGGACAAGCGCATCGTTGCTTTCCTGATTGACAATCTGGACGACGATGGCTACATGACACAAGATCTGGCCGAACTGTCAGCGCTATTGCCGGTTGAACTCGAGATTGATGCCGAAGAACTGACAATCGGGCTGAAGTACCTCCAAAGTCTTGATCCGCCCGGAATCGGCGCCCGCAACCTGAGCGAGTGCCTGGCCCTACAACTGGAAACGCTGCCCGAGGACACACAGTACCGGTCAGAGGCATTGCTGGTCGTGAGGCAGCATCTGGACGTTTTCGCCGCGCGCGATTACTTCCGCCTAAAGAAACTTCTGCGCTGCGACGATGACGTTCTTCGTGCCGTACAGGCAATGATCATCGGCCTCAACCCCCGCCCAGCCGGCAATTTTTCTGGGGGAGAAACTCGCTACATCATACCGGACGTAGTGGTGCGCAAGATCAAGGGACTGTGGGTTACCGCATTGAACCCTGAGGCAATGCCGAAGCTGCGCATTAACCGAATGTACGCGGATATTCTGCATCGCAATCGCGACGCCAGTTTTCAGCAACTCGCGGGTCAGCTGCAGGAAGCAAAATGGCTGATCAAGAATGTTCAGCAGCGCTTCGATACGATCTTGCGGGTCTCACAGGCCATCGTAGACCGGCAACGCCATTTTTTCGAACACGGCGAAGTAGCGATGCGTCCGCTCGTGTTGCGCGAAATTGCGGAGACGTTAGGCCTTCATGAGTCGACGGTATCGCGCGTTACGACGCAAAAATTCATGCTTACGCCGCGCGGGATTTTTGAACTGAAATACTTTTTTGGCAGCCACGTCTCCACGGAGACCGGGGGCGCTTGTTCAGCGACTGCCATTCGAGCGCTGATAAAACAAATGGTGGGCGAAGAAGACACCCGCAAGCCGCTAAGCGACAGTCAAATCTCCGAGGTACTTGGCAAGCAAGGCATCATGGTGGCGCGCCGCACTATCGCGAAATACCGGGAATCTCTGCAGATTCTTCCGGTTAATCTTCGTAAATCGATCTGATCACACATCTAACGGAGGAAAGCCTATGAATCTTCAGCTATCCGGCCATCATTTGGAACTGACTCCCGCGATCCGTTCGTACGTCATCGACAAGCTCACGCGCATTTCACGTCATTTTGATCATGTGATTGACGTCGGTGTCATTCTGTCTGTCAATAAGCTGGACCATAAGGCAGAGGCGACGGTGCATGTGCGCAGCAAGGATATTCATGTCGAGTGCATAGACGCAAACATGTACGCCGCCATCGACGGCCTTGCGGACAAGCTTGACCGGCAAATTCTGAAGCATAAGGAAAAGATCGTCGATCACCATGAGGAAGAATCCATTCGCAATCTTCCCCTGCCCTAGGCTGGTCTCGCCGGCGCTTCCATGAGTCTGATCTCGAGACTGTTGCCGTCCGCCAACATTACTCTGGACCTTGACGTCACGAGCAAAAAACGGGTGTTTGAGCACGTCGGCCTGCTGTTCGAAAACGCGCTAGGGATCGGTCGCGGCCAGGTGTTCGATGCCTTGTTCGCACGAGAACGACTTGGATCAACTGGATTGGGGCATGGCATTGCGATCCCGCACGGACGCATCAAGGGATTGCGCGAAGCCGCCGGCGCATTTGTACGCACCCGCGGGCCAATCCCGTTCGAAGCCCCGGATGGAAATCCGGTGAATCTGATTTTCGTGCTGCTCGTTCCGGAGAAGGCCAACGACTTGCATCTGCAGATCCTTTCAGAACTTGCACAAATGTTCAGTGACAAGGAAATGCGTACGCAGTTGGCCGCGCTGCCGGATGCGGCGGCGGTACAGCAGGTGATCAGCAAATGGGAACCTCATGCCCCAGGTCAGCGTCGCGCAGCTGTTTGATGACAATGCCGACGCGCTGAAGCTGGCCTGGATCTCCGGTCCGCGCGAGCCTTCACCGTATCTCGACAGCAGCGAGATCAACCAGGCTTCACAAGGACTCATCGGCCACCTGAACCTGGTCCATCCAAACTGGATCCAGATTTTCAGCCGCACTGAAGCCGCCTATTTTGCTTCGCTGGGCGAGAACGATCAGCGCGAGGCGCTTGGCCGGCTTGCGGGCAGCGGCCTGGTGTGCATTATCCTCAGCGAGCAGGAAACGTGGCCCGCCACACTGGCGCAATTTGCCGCTACGCGTAATATCCCATTGCTTTCTTCCCCTTTGCACAGCCTTCAGATTATTTGGGTCGTGCGCACCTATCTCGGACGCGCCCTCGCCGAATTCGTAACCCGTCACGGCGTTTTTCTCGACGTATTGGGGATGGGGGTACTGATCACCGGCCAGAGTGGCGTAGGCAAGAGCGAGCTGGCGCTGGAACTCATCTCTCGGGGCAGCGGGTTAGTCGCTGACGATGTCGTCGAGCTCTATCACATCGCGCCTGAGACACTGGAAGGCCGCAGTCCTGAATTGTTGAAGGATTTTTTGGAAGTGCGTGGCCTGGGAATGTTGAACATCCGCACGATATTTGGCGAAACTGCCGTGCGTACAAAGAAGAATCTGAAGTTGATTGTGCAGATGGAAAAGCCGGTCGGTGGCGTGATCCCGGGATTAGATCGCCTGCCGCTTAATGCCAGCGCTGAGGACATCATGGGTATAAGCATTCGCAAGGTCGTACTTCCGGTTGCGGCTGGCCGCAATCTGGCGGTACTGGCGGAAGCCGCCGTGCGCAATTACGTGCTGCAATTGCGCGGCATAGACAGCACCCAGGAATTCATTCAACGCCAGGAAAAGCAGTTGAGCCGGCGCAGCTAAGGACCGGCGCGCCGAGAATCATGCAACTCGTCGTCATCACCGGACTTTCCGGTTCCGGCAAGAGCATCGCGCTCAACGTGCTGGAAGACAGCGCCTACTATTGTGTCGACAATCTGCCGGCCAAGCTGCTCAATGGCCTGCTGCAATTCCTGGAACACGAAGGCTACGCGCGTGTCGCAGTGAGCATCGATGTCCGCAGCGGCGCAACGCTGTCCGAATTACCTGACTACCTGTCCCAGCTCAAGAAACGCGGCATTCAGGTACATCTTATCTTTCTGGATTCCAAGACCGAAACACTGGTCAAGCGCTTTTCCGAAACGCGGCGTCGGCATCCGCTTGCCGATCGGGATCAGACGCTTCCGGAATGCATCGAGCAAGAGCGCGAACTGCTCGCGAACCTTAGCGGACTGGGCCAGCGTATCGATACCAGCGATTTGCATCCCAGCGTGCTGCGTTCCTGGATAAAAGATCTACTGCTCGGCGGCGAATCCGGCTTGCATTTGTTGTTCCAGTCTTTTGGATTCAAACATGGCATCCCGCTGGATGCCGACATGGTGTTTGATGTGCGTTGCCTGCCCAATCCGCATTACGATCCGGAATTGCGTCCGCTAACTGGCAAGGATGCGCCAGTGATTGCCTATCTCGAGGCCAATGCCAACGCACGGGAAATGTTGGCCGATATCCGAGACTACGTCGAAAAATGGTTGCCTTGTTTCGTGCGCGACAATCGCGCGTATCTGACCATTGCCATTGGCTGCACTGGCGGCCGCCATCGGTCGGTTTACTTCGCCGAGTCCTTGGCCACTTATTTTCGCGGAACCTATAGCGTGCTGGTCCGCCATCGCGAGACGGTATGACTCGCCTGTCGCGTACGCGACCTTCTCAATCATGAAGCGGAACAAACCGGAATCGATCACGTTAGCATTGACTGGCGCATCAGGCATGCCATATGGCGTGCGGCTATTGGAGTGCCTGCTCGGCGCCGGTATCCGGGTTAATCTTTTGTTCTCGCAAGCAGCTCAGATCGTCGCAAGTCAAGAAATGGGCTTGGCATTGCCTGCGCGTGCCAAGGATGCCGAGAAATTTTTCAGTTTGCGGTCAAACGTGCCACCCGGACAGCTGGTGGCATACGGCCGTGAGGAATGGTTCGCGCCAATCGCATCCGGTTCCAATCCGGCGGATGCCATGGTGGTCTGTCCGTGTTCCATGGGCACGCTTGCAGCAATCGCGGCCGGCTTGTCCACCAATCTGATCCAACGTGCTGCAGATGTGACATTGAAGGAAGCGCGCAAACTGGTTCTTGTGCCGCGCGAAACACCGTTGTCCGCGATTCATTTGGAAAACATGCTCAAGCTGTCGCGTGCCGGGGCGATTATTCTCCCAGCCAATCCCGGCTTTTACCATCGGCCGCATACCGCCCAACAGCTTGTCGATTTTGTCGTTGCCCGAATTCTCGACCAGATTGGCGTCGAGCATGGCTTGATGCCGCGTTGGGGCGAACCCAATACTAGCGACGGCTGATCGAAATATTCACGCCTGGCAAGTGAAATGAGCGTCCTGCCGATTTTTCCACTGAATACCGTGCTTTTCCCGGGCGCCTTGCTGCCGTTAAAGATTTTTGAGCAACGCTACGTCGATATGACCAAGGCATGCGTCCGCGATCATTCAGACTTCGGCGTTTGTCGCATTCGCGAAGGCCGCGAAGTGGGACTTCCGGCTGTGCCGGAGCATATAGGCTGCAGTGCGCAAATCATGGATTGGGAAATGCCGCATCTTGGCGTTTTTCATCTGCGTACACGCGGACAGGTCCCATTTCGTATTCTGCAACATGCGACCCAGGCTGGCGGACTGATCCAGGCCGACATTGAATGGCTACCCGAAAGCTTAGGGGAGATCAATCCAAAATCGCTCTCGCTATGCCGCCGCGTTCTTGAACAAATCGTGCAAAGGATCGGCGCCAATTACTTTCTACCGCCGCTTGCGTATGATGATCCGCGGTGGATCAGCTACCGCCTATCCGAAATTCTTCCCTTGCAGGCCGAAGAAAAGCAGATCCTGCTGGCAATGCGCGACGACGGCGAACGGCTGGAGCGGCTGCATGTGCATTTGAAGCGAGCGACCTGATCAACCGCCGCTCTCCAACAGGCGCAGAAGGCTGCGCACCGGCGCCGGCACGGCGCTGTTGATCGCATCGGCGGGCGTCATCCAGGCCTGCCCCGCAGATTGCGCGCGCAGCTCCAGTCGCGTTACACGCAGGAGTGCCGGAGTAATCGTGAGCGCGTAATGGGTGAAGCCGTGGCGCACAGCGGCCAAGATACCTTCCGAAGTTGCTTGCGCCCCGAAGCGCCTGTGCACGACCCCAACCACATCCTCCAAATTCGCCAGCTCCGGAAAGCTCCACAATCCACCCCAGATCCCGGGCGCCGGCCGTTTTTCCAGTAATACTTCCCCTGCGCGCTGCAGGATCAACATCACGGTGGATTTTTCCGGCAATGTTTTTTTCGGCCGTGGGGCCGGAAAGTTGGCGATACGATCGTCTCGCTTCGCCACACACATGCCGCTTAGCGGACAGCACTCACAGCGTGGCCGGCGGCGGATACATACTTCAGCGCCGAGATCCATCAAGCCCT